>USFK01000087.1 GCA_900553935.1 uncultured Collinsella sp. | reverse complement strand
TACACTGCCGAAGGCGACGCACAGCTGATAGTCAGTCCCGGCGCCCTCGATATGGTCGTTTCCTGCTCGTATCACGTTGGACAAGAATGCCCCAATCGGTAAATTGGGATATAAGGTTGTTTGCGCTCGATCTGCTAATCTGCATTCGTTCAGACACAAAGGCGGTGTCGACGATCGGATTGCCCTCGAGAAGGTCGAGTAGCATAAGGGCGTTCGTCGTAGCCCTTCCCGCCTTTTCGCGAATCAGCCTTTCGGTTTCCGAATGGAGGTCGACAAGCTTCCGCATCGAATCCCGCGCCTCGCGTGCGCTTGCAAGCAAGCAGGTACTGAAAAACGAAACCCATCCCTCAAAATCGCCTCTCTGCCTTACGCGCATAAGCCAATCGTAGTATTCGCTCCTGTGTCGTTTGAGTTCATACGAGGGGTAGATGACCGGCTTGGTGAGCGCCCCATCATGTATGAGCGAAAGGAGGATGAGCAGACGCCCGAGGCGTCCGTTGCCGTCGAGGAACGGGTGCGCGGTTTCAAACTGGTAGTGCACCAAAGCGGCCTTGATGACTGGATCGATGTCGTCACGCTCGTTGATGAAAAGCTCGAGGTCGCCAAGTGCCTCCTTCATATCCTCCGTGTTGGGAGGGACATACGGGGCCTCATTGAGCGTGCAGCCGTTTGGTCCGACCCAGTTCTGAGTCGTCCTGAACTGGCCCGGCGTCTTGTCGGAGCCTCTGCCATTTCCAAGCAATGTGGCATGGACGGATTTGAGCAGCCTCATACAGAGTGGCAGTTCCTCCATGAGCGTGGTCGCCTGCTGCACCGCTCGAGTGTAGTTGACGACGTCGGTTAGGTCCCGGCTCGCATTGGATTCGTTTGACGGGTCAAGAACATCATCGAACGTACATTGCGTACCCTCGATTTGAGAGGACAAGAGCGCTTCCTTGCGAACGTACATAGAAAGGTACATGTCGATGTTCGGAACAAAGCGAGACATGCCCTCAACCTCGCCGAGTATGGCGCGGCAATCGGAGACAAGCCGCATGGAATCAGCGGATAAATTGATTGGAAAGAATGAATCCATATTGGCGGGTCTAAACGAATCATAGGCGAGGGCTCCTGAAAGGCTGTGCCTGACGTTTCCCTGTCGTCCGGGTGTGATGGGTGCGAGCATCGTTAGTGTCCTAAGAACAAATTTGAGCCAAAACTTGTTCTTAGAATTTTATAGCGCCTTCTAAGGCCAAGTTTCTGCAATAAGAAGCGTCAGAAAAACTCTAAGAACAAAATTACGCCCAAACTTGGTCTTACATCCGAAGGCAAGACTTAGATTGCACTGCGCTACACTTAGTCGCATTATGGCGACATCGCGCCGCGCCCGACCCAAGGGGGACACTCATGAAGAACACTCAGCTGCTGCTGATCAACGATATGTGCGGCTACGGCAAGGTCGCGCTCTCGGCCATGCTGCCGGTACTGTCGCACATGGGCTATCGCATCCACAACCTGCCGACGGCGCTCGTTTCCGATACGCTCAACTATCCCAAGTTCTACATTCACGACACCACGGAGTACGTGCGCCAGAGCCTCGCTATCTGGGAGGAGCTCGGCTTTGAATTTGATGCTATCTCGACCGGCTTTATCGTGACCGAGGAGGAGACGCGCATCATCTCGGACTTTTGCCACCGCCGCGCTCAAAAGGGCACCAGGGTGTTCGTCGATCCCATCATGGGCGATAACGGCAAGCTCTATGCCGGCGTGCCCGAGTCGACCATCGGACTCATGCGCAGCTTGGTCGAGTGCGCCGACTACGCGGTGCCCAACTATACCGAGGCGTGCCTGCTCACCGATACGCCTATCGCCGAAGAGATTACGGCCGATGAGGCCCGCACGCTCGTGGACGCCATGCTCGCGTTGGGCACCAAGTCGGTTGTCATTACGAGTGCGAAGGTCGATGGGGCGAGTGCCGTCATCGGCTACGACCATGTGGCGGGGGAATACTTTGAGATTCCGTTTGAGCTGATCCCGGTGTACTTCCCGGGTACGGGCGATACGTTCTCGGCCGTGCTCATGGGCCGCGTGATGAACGGTTGGAGCCTCCAGCGTGCCACGGCCGATGCCATGCGTGTGGTGGCCGAGCTTATCGAGCGCAATGCCGACCAAGAGGACAAGTCGGCTGGCCTTCCCATCGAGGCCTGCCTGGATGTGATTGACCATGAGTAACGCTGACGAGGGCGGCGCCAAGCCTGCAGGCGAGAGCAAGCCGCTCGGCGCGCCGCGTGGCAAGCGTCCGCGTATCCTCATTAGCTGCGTGGACCAGTTGGGAACGTGCCGCTGCCATCATGGTCACAAGCCAGGCGATGTCTTTGACTTTGACCGAGACCGCGGCAAGATGTGCGCTATGGCCTGCCATGTGGGCTTTCCTTACATTGACATCTTGCGTTACGGCGGAACCGTGCCCGGCAACGAGCCCGGCACGGCAAAGTTCTGCTGCCCCGAGGTCGATACATTGAACGTCTGGCTCGCCGAGATCGTCGACGAGTAGTCGAGCGAGGATTTTCTCCCGCCGAGATAATGAGCGTGGATTTTTCCCGTTTTGGACGCAATTTCGCGCTCAAAGTGGGAGAAAATCCACGCTCGATTTGTATATGGGAATCCCGATCTCGTTTATGCCCGTGCTTAGGCGTTATCGTCGTTGTCCTGCGTACGAGTAAGGTCAAATTTCTGCATTTCATCCGATTTGTGGCTCTAAAAACTCTGCATTTCATCGATTACAGCTGCTCGAGCATAGCGGTGCAACCGGCGAGCACGTCGCGGTAGGTGGCATCGAAGTTGCCGGTGTACCAGGGATCGGCCACGTCGCCGGGGCGCTCGGTCCAATCGAGCAAGCGCGTAATCTTGCCGTCGGGGTCGTCGTCAAAGATGCGACGCAGACCGCGCGCGTTCTCAGCATCCATATAGACAATGCGATCCCAGTTGCCATACTCCGCGCGCCGCACCTGACGTGCGCGATGTGCGACGACGGGAATCCTGACTTCGCGCAGCTTGGCGACCGTGCCATGATGCGGCGGGTTGCCGATCTCTTCGGTTGAGGTTGCTGCAGAATCGATGACAAACTCGCCCGCGCGTCCAGCGCGGCGCGCTAGCTCGGTAAACACGGACTCAGCCATCGTCGAGCGACAGATATTTCCACAGCAGATAAAAAGAATGCGTTGCACGAGCGGTTTCCTTTCTGGGCGGTCGCGCGGGGCTTACAGGCTGCCCTTGAGACAGTTTGCTCCGATAAAACCCGCTGCGTACAAGGGGAGGTGGCGCAGCTCGCGCCCGTCATCAGTTTCGCTGCGGGCAAAATTGTTCTCGGACAAAATGTAGGCATATGGCGACCGGGCTTTGTCCATAAACGACCCGAGGGTTCTTGCGCGCACGTTGCGTGCGGACTTTACCTCGACGGGCACAATTTCCATACGGTCGGTCTGAAGTAGAAAATCGAGCTCACCGCTCGTCTTCCAAGACGACGGCGGCACCCAATAGTACGTCCGCAAACCATTGCTCGAAAATGCCTGCATGACCGAGTTTTCGGCCAGGGCACCTCGAAAGTCGGAAGACAGTGCTATGGCGGAATCCTCTTTGAGGTCGAGCCAGAGCCGCGGGTTGATACCGAGTTTGTAGAACATGAGGCCCGTATCGAGAAGATAGACCTTAAAGAAACTTCCGTCTTCGTCGTCGAAGGGAACGAGGGGAGGTTCGATGCCTTCGGTCAGGTTGTTGACCGATATGATGGCGGCGCCTTCGAGCCAGTCGAGCGGCTCGATAAGCTTGGCGCGACGGCCTCCGCGTTCGACCTCGGAGTACTTGAATTTCTTTGTGGACGATCTCAGCAACTGGGACGGAATGGAGCGCCATACCTTGCGCGCCGCCACGCCACTGATCCCGTTTTCGGGGTCGGTCATATCGGCGGTGTAGGTCTCGTCGATTTCGCGCTGCTCGACGCGCGCGTCTTCGATGGATAACGTCTTGCGATATGCGTTGACGGCGGCGGGCATGCCGCCCACGACCTGGTATCGATGAAACAGGCTGAGCGCGGCTTGGTGCGCGGCGTAAGCATCGAGCGTGCCGGCGTGGGTACGAACAGCATCGGCCATCTGCTCCTCATCGAGCGCCCAGAGAAACTCCTCGAACGACATGGGATGCATGGTCTCTTGACGAACGCCGCTGGGAAAAGGCAACTTGCGCTTGCGCGTGGCGACACCGAGTTGGCTGCCGGTCGCGCATATGCGCCAGCCCGAACCCGAGAAAAAGCGAAGCGAGTTGAGCGCCCGTTCGCAGAGCTGCACCTCGTCAAACAGGATGAAGGCGGTTTCCTTGCGAATGGGGGTGCGTTTATAGTCTGAAATTCGCGCCACGATGGTGTCAACGTCGTCGGTGGGACAGTCGAACAGCGGAGCAATCAGTTCAAGATCGGTCTGAAAGTCGAGTTTGACAAACGCATCGCCGGCGATTCGCCTGCCGATTTCCTCGGCAGCGTACGTTTTGCCTACGCGTCGCGCACCACGGATGAGGAGGGGGCGTGAGGCGTCCTTTGTCGCCCATGATTCGATAACGGATTCGATTGATCTGCGCATGGGGCCACCTTTCCGATTTCGTGTACTTCAGATACATAGTTTAGTACGATTTCGTGTACTTAAAATACACGAAATCGTAGAAAAGCGTGTATCTGAAATACACGAAATTGCACTGCCGGAGCTTGCAGGCGGATAAACACTACTAGTATGGGACGGTTTTCACTGGTTGCTCGCCACCTTGGGCTGTGTTCGTCCCTATGCCTGCATCCGGGGCTGTGCTGATTGACGACGGCGCTCCCAGCGGGCGAGCTTGATCGTCACTAGCGCAAGCGCCCAGGCTACGAGCGAGAACGCAGCGCCCACGGCACCCACGTACGCAATGCCAATTCCGTTTACCACGGCGCCGCCCACTGCGGTGCCAAACGAGATACCGACGTTAAACGCCATGGGCTCAACCGAACTCGCGAGCACCATCGACTTGGGATGGCGGCTGCGCGCCACGTCCATAAAGTGTGTGATGCACGACACCGAGAACAGGTACATGAGCATCGCCAAGCTAAAGACAAAGACCAGCGCGAGCGGCATGGTGCCGCCCACAGCAAACAACCCGAGTAACGCCACAGCCTGCAGCACAAACGTCACGAGCAGCGCCTTCATGCCAAAGCGCGCATCAATCCATCCGCCCAGGATGTTCGAGATCAGGCAGAACGCGCCGTAGGCCATGAGCGTGGTGCTGGCTTCGACCGTGCCCATGCCCAGCACCTGCTCCAGATAGGGCGTCACATAGCCGTAAAACACATAGACCGATCCCACGCCAAACAAGAAGATGAGCATGCCGGTGATGATACTCGGTTCGCGCAGCACACCCGCCTGTTCGCGGAAGGTGGCGGGTTCGTCGGTCTGTCCGGCGCGCGGCATAAACACCACGAGCGCGGCGCAGATCAGAACGGCAAAGGCCAGCGTGCCGTACATGGCAACGTGCCAGTCGAGCGTGTCGGCCACAAACTTGCCGATCGAAGTGACAAAGACCATTGCTACGGAAAACGCACCATATACCACCGAGATGGCAAGCGAAGTTTGCTGCGGGGACAGCAGCTCGGGGATGTACGTCACGCCCACGGCGAGCAGTGCGCCCGAGACGGATCCCAGGACAATGCGCGAGATAAACAGTACCTGGAAGTTGGGCGCCAACGCCATGACCAGATTGCCGAGCACAAAGATAATGCTGTAGCACACGAGCAGCTGGTAACGACGGAAGCGCCCCGTGCTGAGCGCAAGCACCGGCGTCGCGATAGCGTAGACCAATGCAAAAACGCTGATGAGCTGGCCCGCAGTGGCAAGCGATATGCCGAGCTCCGTCGCCAAGTCACTTTCGATGCCGATGACCACGAACTCCGAGCAGCCGAGCGAGAAGCCCAGCAGCACGAGCAGCGCCAGGCAGAGCTTGGTGCGCGCGGGGGAGAGCGCGGCGGCGGTTGACTTACTTTTAGGCGTGGTTGCGGCGGTCAAGGTTGTCACTCCAATGTCGCATGAATAAGCGGGATTCAATCCCTGCAACTCTAACAGAATGTGTCAGGTGCCTGCCCCCTTTGTCGCAGGCTGCGCTTGCCTGTATAGTCGCAATACAGGCGAAGATGGTCTCAGGTACATCGCGGGCGACAGGAGATCCCATGGGTATGCACACGACAAAGGTTGCAGTGGGCGAGGG
>USFK01000086.1 GCA_900553935.1 uncultured Collinsella sp. | reverse complement strand
TCCCTCGTTGAGACGCATGAGGCCGTGGTCCACAAATACGCATGTCAGTTGATTGCCTACGGCCTCCGCTATCAGCGCCGCCGCCACAGAGGAATCCACGCCGCCAGAGAGGGCCAGCAGCACCTTGCCGTCCCCCACCTTTTCCCGGATCTGACGGATGGCAACATCCTTATAATCTCCCATGGTCCACTGCCCCTTTGCGCCGCAGACCTCATAGAGGAAGTTGCGGATCATGGCCACACCGTTTTCGGTGTGGTTGACCTCGGGGTGGAACTGCGTGGTGAAAATCTTGCGCTCGACGCACTCCATGGCGGCAACCGGGCACACGTCGGTGCTGGCGGTAACGGTAAAGCCCTCGGGCACCTCGGACACGGCGTCGCGATGGCTCATCCACACGGTCTGCTCCATAGGCGTGGAGTTAAAGAGCTTGGCGCCGGCCGTACGCGTGATGGTGGCGCGGCCGTATTCGCCCACCTCGGAGTGGCCGACCTTGCCGCCGAGCGTCACGGCCGTGATCTGGTGGCCGTAGCAAAAGCCCAGGACGGGAAGGCCCAGGTCAAAGATGGCAGGATCGATGGACGGAGCGTCCTCGGCATACACAGAAGCCGGGCCGCCGGAAAGAATGAGCGCAGAGGCGTTCATCTCGCGAATCTCATCGGCCGAGATGTCGCAGGGGACGATCTCGGAATACACGTTGAGGTCGCGGACGCGACGGGCAATGAGCTGACCGTACTGCGCACCAAAGTCGAGTACGAGGACCTTTGCGGAAGCATTTTGATCCATGGTTTCCCCCTCTTGTTGGCGGGGAGCCGGTGCCCGCCCGCGCGAATGAACGAAAATAACTTTCATAGTGTACACGTATGTGAAAGCCTCGCGCCCGTCATAGCCATCAGAGCACGGCAAACGCACGACCCGCACCCTTTTTAGTGGCGATTGAAGTGTTACCAAAGGTTACGGATGATGTAATACGTTTGAACATTCGACAGCCTGTGCCACAATACTGCCGAACGACTCCGCCTTTGCGGCGACATAAACGATAGGAATACCAGCATGAAGCGCATCCTTCTCATCGCCACGGGCGGCACCATCGCGTCGACCGAGGACGGCAACGGCCTCTCCCCCGCCCTGACCGGTGAGGAGCTCGCCCAAAGCGTCCCCGAGATTTCGGGCCTTTGCGAGCTTGACGTCGTGCAGCCCATGAACATCGACAGCACCAATATGCGCCCGAGCGACTGGATGCGCATCCGCGACGTCATCGTCGAGGGTTATGCCGACCACGACGGTTTCGTGATTCTGCACGGCACCGACACCATGAGCTACACCGCGGCGGCGCTTTCCTACCTGATTCAGGACAGCCCCAAGCCCATCGTGCTCACCGGCTCGCAAAAGCCCATGGGCAATCCCTTTACCGACGCCAAGCTCAACCTGTACCAGAGCCTGCTCTATGCGCTCGACGAGCACTCGCACGATGTCTCGATTGTGTTTGGCGGCGTCGCCATTGCCGGCACGCGCGCCCGCAAGCAGCGTACCATGAGCTTTAACGCGTTCATTAGCGTCAACTATCCGCCCATTGCCTATATCCGCAACGACCGCATCGTTCGCAACGGACTCCATGGCACTCACCAGAACGAGAACCCGGTGCGTTTCTACGACAGCATCGACCCGCGCGTATTTGTACTCAAGCTTACACCCGGCGTAAACCCGGGCATCCTCGACGCCCTTGTCGATAGCTACGACGCCGTGATTCTGGAGACCTTTGGCATTGGCGGTATTCCCGAGTTTGGCGAGTCCGGCGAGTCATTCCAGGAGGCAATTTTTAACTGGGTCGATTCGGGCCGCACGGTCGTTATGACCACGCAGGTCCCCGAAGAGGGTCTTGACCTGGGTGTTTATGAGGTCGGCCGTGCCTACGCCGACCATCCGGGTATTTTGCGCGGCGATGATATGACCACCGAGACACTCGTGGCCAAAACCATGTGGGCACTCGGCCAGTCACGCGATGCAGCCGAAATCCAGCGCTTGTTCTACAGCCAGGTCAACCACGACCGCATCCCGATGGCGTAATTCAGTTGTCGACGGGTATCCCCTATTCGATGCCCTCGAGAAGCTCTGACACCGTCATGCCAAGGGCGGGCGCGATCTTAAATAGAACCTTGAGCGTGAAATTTGCCGTCCCATCTTCGATTCGGTCGAGGTAGGGTCGGCTGATTCCTGTCGCCACACAAAAATCAACCTTGGAGATACCAAGGTCCCTGCGTGTCTCTTCGACCCGCCTGCCAAGAATCTGTTTAGCACGTTCGTCCATGCAGACGAGTTTGAAATGGAGCCGAACATAAACGTAAACTATAGTTTACGTTTTGCCGAATACACAGGAGTTTTCTATGTCGGGTTCTTCGGTCCGCACGTACCGAGCCACGCTTCGCACAAACAGCGCACCGCCCAAGCTCGTCGTCGTTGAAGCAGAATGTCTTTCGCCCGATGAGCGCACAGCATTTGCATTGCTATCAAGTCGCGTCGCCGCCGTTCTGGTCCCTTGCCCGGCGCAAGGCGAACTTGCCATCCAATGCCAAGCGCACAGCTGCTCGCTCAATCAGGCTGCCGTAATCGCAACCAGCCAACGCGGCCTGCCCCTTCTCTTAGAAGCCGGTATCGCGCTCGCCCTTCGCGGCGCCGGATACGAAAACGAGGCCGCCGCCGACATGGTATTTAAACCACGATCGAGCGGCGGCCTCGCAGCAGCCATTGAATATGCGTGCAGGCTCGTTGCCTAAAAGGACAAGCTAGAAACCAAAGCCAAAGCCCGTTCCGGTAATAGCCGAGTACATAAAGTAAACGTTGATCACGTTGAGAAACACACCCGTGATGCAGCCGTTTCGCAGGTAGCGCTCGCACACGATGCGCGCCATGGCGGCGGAGTCATCATTGTTTTTAGCCTGACGTCCTGCCGTAAAGTACGTCGCCACGCTCAGCAGCAGGTTGAGCACCGGCAGTGCCAGCAGCTCGTAGCTCTTGCCCCAGCGCGTCACCTCGCCGGCGGCGTTAAACTTCGTTGCCACCTCGGAGCCAATGTTGGGGATAACACACGCTGCAACCACCAGCGGAATCACCGCAAGCACGAGCAACGCAATACCCATGTAGCCAGCTTTTTTGCCGTATTTAAACATATGCGTCGTCCTTACACGTTAAAGCGGAAGTGCACGACGTCGCCATCGGCCATGACATACTCTTTGCCCTCGATACGCAGCTTGCCGGCGGCCTTGGCGCCCTGCTCGCCACCGAGCTCGATGTAGTCGTCGTAGCCAATGACCTCGGCCTTAATAAAGCCGCGCTCAAAGTCGGTGTGGATGACGCCGGCGGCCTGCGGAGCGGTCGCGCCCTGACGCACCGTCCAGGCCTTGACCTCTATCTCGCCGGCCGTAAAGAACGACTGCAGGCCGAGCAGCTTGTAAGCGGCCTGTGCGAGCACGTCCAGACCGGGCTGCTCCAGGCCCAAGCTCTCCAGGTAGTCGGCCGCATCCTCGGGATCGAGCTCGGAAAGCTCGGCCTCGATCTTGGCGCAGATCGGCAGCGGCTTGACGCCATCGATGGGCGCCAGGTCCTCGTTGAGCATGTCCTCGTCTACGTTGGCCACATACAGGATGGGCTTCATGGTGAGCAGGAACAAGCCCTTGGCAGCGGCGCGCTCCTCGTCGGTCATCTCCATGGACGCGGCGCGCTTGCCCTCGTTGAGCCAGGCAAGCAGGCGCTTGGCGACCTCAAACTTGGGCATGAGCTCCTTGTCGCGCTTGGCCTCCTTCTCGAGCTTGGGCAGCTGTTTCTCGAGCGTGCCCATATCGGCCAGGATGAGCTCGGTCATGATGGTGTCGGCATCGCCGGCGGGATCGACGAACTCGCCCGTGCGGCCCACCTCACGCATGACGTTGGGGTCCTTAAAGTAGCGCACGACCTCGCAGATGGCATCGGTCTCGCGGATGTTTGCCAAGAACTGGTTGCCCAGGCCCTCGCCCTCATTAGCGCCCTTCACCAGACCTGCGATGTCGACGAACTCGACCGTAGCCGGCACAATGCGGCCCGGGTTGACGATGTCGGCGAGCTTTTGCAGGCGGCTATCGGGCACGTCGACGATACCCACGTTGGGGTCGATCGTGGCGAACGGGTAGTTGGCGGCAAGGCCGGTCTTTTTGGTAAGCGCGGTGAACAGCGTCGACTTGCCCACGTTGGGCAGGCCCACGATACCGATGGAAAGGGACACGACAGCTCCTTTTGGTACAGGTACTTCAAACTGTATAAGTATAGCGCCGCCGCAGCATCCGGGCGAACCCGGACGCCACGGCGGCGCAAATGAAGCAGAGATAGGGGTCGCTGGCTAGTCTGCGAGCTTTTCCACCTGATCGAGCATCTTATCGAGCTTGGCCTTTGCCTCGGCCTTGACCTTCTCGGCCTCCTCGCGAGCCTTCGCCTTCTGGGCGGCCTTTTCCTCGGCCTCGGGATCGACGACGACCAGATTGGACGCATCGTGTTCGACCAGCTTGAGCGCATGTTCGGGACAAACCTTGACGCAGGCTCCGCAACCCAAACAATACGTGGACTCCAGTGCAAAGCGACCGCTTCCCACCAAATCGCAGGCGGACGTGGGGCACGCGTTAACGCACTCGCCGCACGACGTGCACTTGTCAAAATCGCACTCCGGCGTGCTCACCTGCATGTTCTGGGCAAGCTCGGGGTGGTTTTGCAGCGTCGAGAGTACCAGCTGGCGCCCATGGGTGAGCGAACGGCGACGCTTGGTCGTCGTGGTACCGCACATGATGTTGAGTGTGCGCTCCAGCTGGGTGATCTGATGGCGATGGGCTTTGAGCTTCTGCGTCACCGAAGCCAGTGCCGCCGTCGCCGGATTGAGTTTGGTCACGGTCAGGCCCGTGGTACGGGCGATCTTTTCCATGTATTCCTTGCGCTCGTACTCGCGGCGCTTATGGCATTTGAGGCTCTTGGGGTCGACCTCCAGGCCCATACCCGTACCAGCCCATTCCTCGGCCTTCGCAATCGCCTCGCCCAGCATGTCCTCGCCACC
This sequence comes from uncultured Collinsella sp., assembly GCA_900553935.1. Lineage (GTDB taxonomy): Bacteria > Actinomycetota > Coriobacteriia > Coriobacteriales > Coriobacteriaceae > Collinsella. Next base: position 1,197 of record USFK01000086.1, on the reverse strand, counting down.
GGTGTTGCGGCATTTATCGCACACGCCCAGCGGCAGATACACACTCACGTTGGGATAGTCGGCCAGTACCGAGAACCAGGTCTCGGCTGTAATATCGCCCACGCAGGCTACGACGACCTCGTTCTCGCGCGGCATGCGCTTAAGGGCACGCGTGCAGGTAACGTAGGCGGTCTCGTGGCTCGTAGCTGCCGAGACAATGTCGTCATACAGGTTTTTGGGCGCCAGGCGCGGCGAGATGATCGCCTCAGTCGGACAGGCAGCGGCGCACAGGCCACACTTGCGACAGGAATCGAGGATCTCGATGGCATCTTCCTCGACCTCGATGGCGTTGACCGGGCACACGTCCATGCACGCGGTGCAGCCACTCTTTTCGTTTTTGCAGGTCAAGCACGGAATGGTGTTGCCGCGCGGACGCTCCTTGTAGTCAGCAGGATTCCACTGCGGCGCCGACGGATCGAGCGCATCGGTCACACCGCCAAGCGGGTTTTTAAGAAAGTCGAAACCCTTGCTGATCTCGATAATGTCATCAAACAGATCGTGTTCCTGCGCCATGCGCGGCCCCTCCCTGAGCAGTGCAAACAAGCAAGAGATAATGATACGCTATCGGCCCGCGCCTCGGGCAAATTACACGCGGCGCATCTTTGCGGCAAATAGCCCATGGCCTATCGCCGCCTCGATTGCACAAGGTCAATCAAGCGCCAAACTATGCCTCGCGCATGAGCTGCGCGAGCTTTTGCCTGGTCACCTTTGTCTGTTCGTTGGCCATGTTGCGCTCGTTCTTAAAAGTTGCGTCGGCAACGCTCAGCAAATCGGCATCGGTAATCTCACCAAGCCCCAGCTCCTCAAGCGTCGTCGGCAGACCGACGCGCTGGCAAAACTCGAGCACCTGATCAAGCTCGGGCGCACGCTCCAGGCGCAGCTGCACCACCAGGCCAAATGCCACGGCCTCACCGTGCATGGCCTTGCACTCGGGCAGAATCGTCAGGCCGTTGGCGATCGCATGCGCCAGCGCCAAACCGCCACTCTCAAAGCCAACGCCCGAAAGCAGAATATTGCACTCGATCAGACGCTCAACCGCTGGCGATGTACGCCCCTTTTTGAGATCGCGCTTGGCAGCGACGCCGCACTCCATAAGTGTGTCATAGCAGGCACGAGCCGCGACCAGGGCCAAGTGCCCCGGCGCGCCACCGTGCTCGT
>USFK01000085.1 GCA_900553935.1 uncultured Collinsella sp. | reverse complement strand
CACCATGAGCATGCGCATCGGCTATGGCCGCGGCTATGTCTCTGGCGAGGCTAACAAGCGCGACAACGATCCCATCGGTGTGATCCACGTCGACTCGCTGTACTCGCCGGTGTCCCGTTGCGCCAAGCTCGTTGAGGCTTGCCGTGTCGGTCAGCACACCGACTACGACCGCCTTGTCCTCGAGATCGAGACCAACGGCTCCATCGCCCCGCGCGACGCCGTGGTCCAGGCTGCCAATATCATCAACCAGCATATGGCCGCCTTTATGAACCTTGCCGAGACCCCCGAGGTCGAGGAGGAGGCTTCGATCTTCGCTCCCGAGGTCACCAACGACAACGCCGAGCTGGACAAGCAGATCGAGGATCTGGACCTTTCCGTCCGTTCCTACAACTGCCTTAAGCGCGCCAGCATTCACTCGGTCCGTCAGCTCGTTGAGTTCTCGGAGAACGATCTGCTCAACATCCGTAACTTCGGTGTTAAGTCGATCGAGGAAGTGAAGGACAAGCTTGAGTCCATGGGCCTGAGCCTGAAGGCTTAATGCTTCGCATATTTGAGGAGAAACTAGACCATGCGTCACAACGTTAAGAAGGGCCTGAAGCTCGGCACCGATGCGAGCCACACCAAGGCCATGAAGAAGAGCCTTGCTAAGGCCCTCTTCGAGAACGACCGCATCAAGACCACCGAGACCCGCGCTAAGGCGCTGCGTTCGGTCGTCGATCCGATCATCACTTGGGCCAAGAAGGGCGACCTGCACTCTCGTCGTCTGGCTATCGCCAAGCTCGGCGATAAGCAGCTCGTTGCCGAGATCTTCGACAAGGCTGCCCAGGGCATGTGGCAGGACCGCAACGGCGGTTACACCCGCATCATGAAGCTCGGTAACCGTAAGGGCGACAACGCTCCCATCGTTATCATGGAGCTCGTCACCGAGCCTTGCACGCCTAAGGCCAAGAAGGCTGCTCCGGCCTCCAAGAAGGCCGCTGCTCCCAAGAAGGTCGAGGCCGTCGAGGAGGCTCCTGCTGAGGAGACCGCTGAGTAGACATTCCGTCTGCATAGGCTATATTCGAGGGGTACGTTCGCGTACCCCTCTTTTTTTTGTCGCGATACCGTTGCTTGTTTGTTGGGAGCGCCCATGACTGCGCCGTCTGATTTCAATTCGATTTCCGAGCTTGATGCTACGCTCGTATTTCGCGTGGCCTATGATGGCTCGTCGTATAGCGGATTTGCCGAGCAGCCGGGACAGATGACGGTTGCGGGTGAGCTACGTCGAGCCATCGAGACGCTGCTTCGCCGCCCGATCGATCTGACGTGCGCGGGGCGTACCGATGCCGGCGTGCATGCCGTGGCTCAGTACATCAGCGTGCCCGTAACGGACGCTGAGCTCGCTTGTACGCGCCGTAGGTGGCTGCGGGCTATGGATGCCCTACTGCCCAAAGATATCGCCATTAACGAGGTCTACAAAGCCCGTAAAGGCTTTTCTGCGCGTTTTGACGCGCGCACCCGTACGTATACGTACCGTATTGCCGATCGAGATGCGCGCCCCGTGCTGTCCCGCGGTGCCGTGTGGTGGCATCGCTATCCCTTGGATGTAAAGGCTATGTCTGCTGCCTGCCCCGCACTGCTGGGCGAGCAGGACTTTAAAAGCTTTTGCAAGGTTGCTTCGGCCGTTGGCAAGCCCACGCATCGCTGCGTGATGCGTGCCGAATTTGGCCATGAGGTTGCGTTTGGCGAGGACATCCTGACGTTCACCATCGAGGGCAATGCGTTTCTGCATTCGATGGTCCGTACGATCGTGGGCACGCTTGTCGAGATTGGCATGCATCGCCGTGAACCCGGGTGGATGCGCGAGGTTATCGATGCTTGCGACCGCACCGCTGCGGGCCCCACGGCTCCTGCCTGCGGCCTTACGTTTATGGGCGTGGATTACGATCCCGCCGAGCTTGTCGTGCTCGACTAGGGGAGGGCTCGACGTGTCGTGCGTCGACACCTGTCATCTGTGGGCTGCGCGTGTGCAACATCTGTTCTTGGCGTGCAATGCAACCGGTGTCTCATTGCTTTTATTGCCGGGGTGTACCATGAACCACGGTTTGATTCATTGCTGTCGAGAGGACGGATAATTTGGTTCGACGTGGCTCGCATCCGCGACTTTCGGTGATCCTTGTGGTAGAAGGTTCGCCCAGCTATGCGATGCGTGCGCTCGAGAGTATCCAGAACCAAGACCTCTACGATTTGCAGATTGTCGTTGTCTGCCGCGATGCTGCGCCCGGTGTGCGCCATTCGCTTCAAGTTGCTGCCGACAGGGACATCCATATTGATTTGATTGACGTCGAGGACGCGACGCGCGGCGCGTGTCTTCGTGCCGGTTTTGCTGCCTCGCGCGGCTCTCAAATCATCGCCATGAACGCCGATGAGTGGTTTGCTCCGCAATCCCTTTCCAAGATGGTCGATATCGCGTGCGATACTGCGGCAGACATAGTGTTCCCCACGGTGTCGCTCGACCGCTATGATGCACATCGAGAGCGCCATTCGCGCGTCTTGGATGCTACTCATATTTCCATTGATAGCAAATCATCGATGGTGGCCGGGCTGCCTCAGTTGATTTTAGGCGGCTTGGTTGCTCAAGTCTCTGGCGTGATGTATAGCCGTCCGCTGTTTGAGGCATGCCTTTTGTGCGACAAGGCGTTTCGCACAGTTGGGTTTATGGCATGCGCGCTCTCGCTGGCGCAGCGTGTCTCCGGATGCGGCGACGCTTGTTTCCACGCGGTAGCGCCTAAGCCTACAGATGCCTTTGATCCCACCATGTATGCCAGGGTATCCGATGACACCCGAGCGCTCGACGAGCTTGCGGACTCACTCTCGGAAGCAGATAGCGGTGGTCGGCTCAAGCTGGCAAGCCAAAAGTTCTACTTTGTCGGACTGGTCGCCTGCATCGAGAATTTGTGTCTGAGCCCGCATGGGGTGTCGTCAATCGAGCGTTCCGCCCGCATGCGTGATATGCTCGAGGCGCCTCGAACCCGTCAGATGGTCGCCGCGCTCAAGGACAACCATCGGGGACTGGGTCTGTTGTTTGGGCCGATCGCTAGCGCCAAGCCCGCGCGCTGCGTGATGTGTACGCATCTGGTAGCTTTTCTTAACCGGACGGGCGCAAAAACCGCCTAAACGGCTCATTACGAAACAAACTTGCATAGAATTGTTTCGAAATGCGTTCTTATACACAAAAGCCTTCAAATAGCGTTAAACTATTCAATCACTGATTGATTGTCTCCGCCATCTTTTGGAGTGAGGGTTTGTATGGCTAAAAAACGCAATGGGCGCCAGGATGCCATTAGAGATATTGTGCGCAATAAGGATGTCCGCACGCAGCGCGTGCTGGTCGATGAGCTCCGTGCTATGGGCTTTGATTGCACGCAGGCGACTGTCTCTCGCGATATTGCCGATATGGGGCTGCGTAAGCTCCCTGAGGGCATCTATGTTCTGGCAGAGGACCTGCACCTGCAACGTATGGTTTCCGAGCTCGTAACGGGCGTTCTGCGTACTGAAAATCTGGTTATGATCAAGGCTCAGCCTGGCACGGCTTCCGGCATCGCCGCCGCCGTTGATGCGGCAGAGTTGCCCGATGTGCTTGGCTCGCTTGCCGGCAACGATACGATTTTGGTTATTGCCCAGACGGCCGAGGACGGCGAGCGTCTCGAGGCGCTGATCAATAGGTTGAGCAATTCTCGCAAGTAGGCGTGCGGGTCGTGCGTTCGGCATTGTGTGCGCTGACATAGTGGCTTGTAAGGGGTATCGACGTTGGTCGGTACCCCCTTTTTGTTTGCCGGTATAAAGACCGCCCTCCAGGTCGTTTCAAACTAAAAGGCCCCGAGCAGTTCAATAAGCTGCTCGGGGCCTTGTTGGCTTTAGTCGCGTACTTCTTAGCCGACCGTATCGTCAGGCGTGGGCGAGGGGTCGGGAGTGGGCGTAGGCGTAGGCGTGCCGCCATCGCCGCCGGTCGAACCACCAGTGGAGCCGCCCGTCGAGCCACCGGTCGTACCGGTGCCGCCGGTGGTGTCGCCGCCCGTGGTCTCGGTGGTCGTGGTCGTCGTGGTAGTCGTTGTGGTGGCGGTTTCCTCTTCGTCCTCGTTCTCGTCCTTGTCGTCGTTCTCCGTCTTCTTGGTGTTGTTGGTGCCGTAGAACTTCCAGACGCTGTTGTTCTTGTAGGTGGGCGCCGTTCCGGTCGCAAACTCCTCGCGCTCGGTACCGGTCAGAACGGTGTTCATAAACCGCTTAAAGACAGGCAGGTTGGTGCTGTCGCCCAGCAGGTCCGTGCCGTACTTTTGGATGGGGATCTCGCCCGCGGAATAGCCGGTCCACAGGGCACACGCCAGCTGCGGGGTATAGCCGCAGAACCACAGGTTGGTGGTGTTGTCGGTGGTGCCCGTTTTGCCGGCATAGGGCTGGTTGACGCTCAGGGCGCCAGCAGCACCCGTACCGCTGCCCTGCATGACGCCGGACAGAACATCGGTGACCGCGGCGGCCTCGCCCTCGGTAAGCACCTGTGAGGGATTGTCGGTGTGCTGGTACAGCACCGAGCCGGTACGAGAGTCAATCTCGGTGATGGCGATCGGCTGGCGATAGTAGCCGCCGTTGGCAAACGTCGCGTAGGCGGCGGCCATCTCGAGCGGCGAGATCGAGCCGGTGCCGAGCGTCATGACGGGAACGTCCTCGATGTTGTCCTTGGCGGGGTCGATGCCGAGCTTTTTGACGAGGGACATGATCTTGTTATTGCCGATAGCCTCTGCAACCTGGATATAGCCGGTGTTGGAGGAGTATGCCGTCGCCTGCTTGAGCGTGATGGTGCCGTAGCTTTGGTTGGCGTAGTTTTGCACCTTGGTCGTGGTGCCCTTGGCTGTAAGAGGCGAGTTGCAATTGAGGGTGACGTTGGGGTTCATGCCGTTTTGGATGGCAGTTGCCAGCGTAAAGGCCTTAAAGGTGGAGCCGACGGGGCGCTTGGCCGTGGCGTGGTTTACGTGGTTCTCGTCGGCGTTGTAGTCGTATCCGCCCACCATGCACTTGATGTAGCCGGTCTTGGGGTCGACGACGACCATGCCCATGTCCAGGCCGTCGAGCGAGAGCGTGTCGAGCTGCTGGCGGACGGCATTCTCTGCCACCTGCTGCATCGTGGGGTCGATGGTGGTCTTGACGGTCAGGCCGCCCTTAAAGAGCACGTCGGTCGAGAACTCCTGCTCCAGCAGCTGCTTAACATAGGCGACAAAGTAGGGCTGCGAGTATACGTCGACGCCGCTGCCCGAGATTTCGGTCACATTGAGGGTGATGGGCTCGGCCTGTGCGGCATCGTGCTCCTCCTGGGTGATGTGGCCCAAGCGCAGCATGTTGTCGAGAACCTTGTTGCGACGGGACAGTGCCAGATCAGGATTGACCGTGGGGTCGTACTGCGAGGGCGAGTTGGGAAGGCCGATGAGCAGCGCGGCCTCGCTCAGGGTGAGGTCGGCGGCGCTCTTGGACAGATAGGTTTCGGCCGCGGCCTCGATGCCGTAGGCGCCGTGGCCGTAATAGATGGTGTTGAGGTACATCATGAGGATCTCGTCTTTGGAGTACATGTCCTCCATCTTGATGGCGATGTAGGCCTCGCGCACCTTACGCTCAATGGTCGAGTCGAACTGCTCCTCCTGCAGGATGGTGTTGCGCACAAGCTGCTGGGTGATAGTCGAGGCGCCTTCGTGCCCGCCGCCGAGGGTTGCCACCGCAGCACGCGCGATACCCCATAGGTCGATACCGCCGTGCTCGTAGAAGCGCTCGTCCTCGACGTCAACGGTGCCCTGCAGCACGTAGGGGGAGACCTCGTCCTTGGTGATGGACTTGCGGTTTTGCGTGTAGAAGCTCGCGATCTTGTTGCCGTTGCAGTCGACGATCTCGGTGGGCTCGCTCACCAGATACGCGTTGGCGTCGGTGTAGTCGGGCAGATCGGACAGCCAGCGGTTGACGTTGCCGACCATGCCGATGCCAAACGCCACGCCCGCAATCAGCAGAAAGCCCAAAAACGAGAGCAGGATTATGGGCAGGGCGTGCGTCTTTGAACGGCTGTGTCCCTGTCGTTGGCGAGGACCCATATATTGACCTCCAGGTATGTCGTGCCGGACGGTGGATGTGCCGTCGGGGCAGGATGGACATAAGTTATTACACGATAAACCAAACGGGGCGCGCGAGGCCTCGTGTATGCTGGAAGACGGCATTTTTCAGAGTGAATGCATACCTTGGTAAGGAGTTTGTCG
>USFK01000084.1 GCA_900553935.1 uncultured Collinsella sp. | reverse complement strand
TTGGCACCGCGTCCAAGGCCGTGGGCGTCGATGAGTTCCGCGCGCTGGGAGCCACGGTCAACGTGTGCACCGACGACGGCTCACTGGGCACGCACGGCTTCTGCACCGATCCTGCCGCCGAGCTGCTCGGCGAGGGCGGCTACGACTACGTGGCCAGCTGCGGCCCTGCCGTCATGATGAAGAAGGTCGCCGCCGCTGCCGCCGAGGCCGGTGCGTACTGCGAGGTGTCCCTCGAGCGCATGATGAGCTGCGGCTTTGGCGCCTGCAACACCTGCAATGTCGAGACGGTCGACGGTATGAAGGGCGCCTGCATGTGCGGCCCCGTGTTCGATGCTTCCAAGGTGGTGGTCTTCTAGTGGGTACCGTGAACATGGCCGTCGATTTCGGCGGCGTCAAGATGCAGAACCCCATCAACACCGCAGCCGGTACCTTTGGCTACGGTTGGCAGTTCCAGAACTTCTTTGATGTCTCCCAGCTGGGTGCCATCACCACCAAGGGCTGCGCTGCCGAGCCCTGGCCCGGCAACCCCGCGCCCCGCATGGCCGAGATCCCGGGCGGCATGATCAACTCCGTGGGCCTTCAGAACCCTGGCGTGGCTGCCTTTGCCCGTGAGTCCGGCCCGTGGCTCGAACAGCTGTCCAAGGACGGCTGCCAGGTCATCTGTCAGGTTGCCGGCCACTCCGTTGACGAGTTTGTCCGCGCGCTCGAGATGTATGTCGAGCTGTGCCCCTGGGCTGCCGGGTACGAGATCAACGTGAGCTGCCCTAATATCGCCGCCGGCGGTGCCGCCATGGGCTCCACGCCCGAGGGCGCCTCTTCCGTTATGGCTGCCTGCCGCAAGGTGACCGATAAGCCGCTGTTCGTAAAGATGGCTCCGGTTAATGTCGCCGAGATTGCCAAGGCTCTCGAGGCCGCCGGCGCCGACGGCCTTTCGGTCATCAATTCCATCCAGGGCATGGCCATTGACGTGCACACCCGCAAGTCCCGTGTTGCCAAGCCCAAGGGCGGCCTTTCGGGCCCGCTGTGCCACCACATCGCCGTTCGCATGGTCTGGGAGGTCGCTCAGGCCGTCGATATCCCCATCAACGGTGTCGGCGGTGTCATGACCGGCGAGGATGCGGCTGAGTTTATCCTGGCCGGCGCCACCTGCGTGTCGGTCGGCATGGCCAGCTTCGTCGATCCGTGTGCTTCGCTTAAGATCGCGCATGAGCTCGAGGCCTGGGCCGAGTCCCAGGGCGTAAAGGACATCAACGAGCTGGTGGGTGCTTTCGAATGCTAGAGACCGATGCCCGCGACCGTGTTATCGTCGCCCTCGACTGCGACCGTAAGCGTGCGCTCGAGCTCGCCCACGAGCTTTCGGGCCATGCCGCCTGGCTCAAGGTCGGCATGACGCTCTATTACGCTGAGGGTCCCCAGATCGTCAAGACCTTTAAGGACCTTGGCTTTAAGGTCTTCCTCGACCTTAAGTTCCATGACATTCCGCATCAGGTGCGCGGCGCTGCCCGCTCGGCCTCGCTTGCCGGTGCCGACCTGCTTTCGGTCCACGGCCTGGGCTCGGGTGCTATGCTCGCTGCCTGCCGCGAGGGTGCCGAGGAGGCGCGTGAGGACCGCGCCAAACTCGTCGCTATCACCGTGCTCACGAGCATGAATCAGGATGCGCTGGCCGAGATCGGCGTCGAGTCGCCCGTTGCCGAGGAAGCCGCCCGTCTGGCAAAGCTTGCCCAGACCAACGGCATCGACGGCATCGTGTGCTCGCCGATGGAGGCTCACGACATGCGTGAGCTGCTGGGTCCTGATGCCCTGATCGTGACTCCGGGTGTGCGTCCGGTGGGTGCCGCCCTTGGTGACCAGTCCCGCGTGGCGACGCCTTCCCAGGCTATCGAGCGTGGCGCAAGCCACATTGTGGTGGGCCGTCCCATCACCGGTGCCGACGATCCGGTTGCCGCCTTTGACGCCATCGTCGCCGAGCTGGTCGAAAACGTCGCGTAAAAGATTCCCCTAAGTCACCACTTTTGGGTCTCATTAGCACAAAATAGCCCCTGTGCCTGCGTAAACTTTCCCATCCTTTGTGTGGAATCGCAGGTCAGGGGCTTAACTTTGGGCGCAGTATATTGCACTTTTTGCGGGTATCGTCTAACCTATGGATCCGCGATTAGGCATTTTGTACGTTCTACGTGCTAAAATGCCAATTATTGAATCAGATATAACCCAACTATTTGGAGGTACGAATGGCACTCCCTCAGCTTACCGACGAGCAGCGCAAGCAGGCTCTTGAGAAGGCTGCCGCCGCACGTCACGCCCGCGCTGAGCTTCGCGAGCAGATCAAGAAGGGCGAGAAGTCCCTCGAGTCCGTGCTCAACTCCGATGACCCCATCGCTTCCCGCATGAAGGTTTCCACCCTCATCGAGTCTCTCCCCGGTTATGGCAAGGCCAAGGCCGCCAAGATCATGGAGGAGCTCGGTATCTCCGCTACTCGTCGCGTCCAGGGCCTCGGCGTCCGTCAGCGCGAGCAGCTCCTCGAGCAGCTGACCAAATAAGTGAGCGCTCAGGATTCCAAGCTCTTTGTGATTTCTGGACCGTCAGGCGCAGGCAAGGGTACGCTCGTCACTCGTGTGCGCGAGCGCCGCTCGAACCTGGGTCTGACGGTTTCGGCTACCACGCGAGCACCACGCAAAGGTGAAGTCGACGGCGTCAACTACTTTTTTCTGACGCGCGAGGAGTTCGACCGCCGCGTGGCAAACGGTGAGTTTGTTGAGTGGGCCGAGGTCCACGGTAACTGCTACGGCACGTTGGTGAGCGAGGTCACATCCAAGCTCGCCTCGGGCTCGTCTCTGATTTTGGAGATCGATGTCCAGGGCGCCCTGCAGGTGAAGGAGCGTTTCCCCGAGGCCGTGCTGATCTTTATCAAGCCGCCTTCGCTTGAGGTACTCCGCGAGCGTCTGGTCGGTCGCGGTACCGAGACGCCCGAGACGATTGAGCTGCGTATGGCAAACGCCGCCGATGAGCTTGCCCTAGCCGACCGCTACGACGACGTCGTGGTGAATGACGATCTCGACCGCGCGACCGATGAGCTCGTTCGCGTTCTCGATATGCATGAAAGGATCTGAGGTCCGTGTCCGTTGTAAAGCCTTGCATTGACGATCTTCTGGAGAAGACCGATCACAACCGCTTCCTGCTCGCTTCGCTTGCCTCCAAGCGCGCCTGCGACATCAATAGCATGCTGCGTGGCCAGCACAACCGCGTGCTTGCCGTCCAGGATGTCGATGACATCACCATCGGGCTTTCCGGTGCCGATACCATCTCGATGGCTATGGACGAGATTGTCGACGGTGACATCTCTTACGACGAGGCCCGTTACGAGAAGGCGCTCGGCCACAAGGTTGCTGAAGCCTAAATGGCGGCTCGCGTCTGCCTGGTCCACTATCACGAGGTTGGACTGAAGGGCAAGAACCGCGCACATTTTGAGCATATCCTCATGGATAACATCAAGGCGGCCTTGGCCGCCTTTTCCGTGAACGCCGTGTCTCGAATTTCCGGTTATATCCTCGTGACCTTTAACGAACATCAGGCCGACGAGGCGGCGCGTGTCATTCGCACCGTTCCCGGCGTTGCCCGTGTGTCTTTGGCGTATCACACCAACCGCGACCCGCAGGAGTACTGCGCCGCCGCCGTGAAGGCGCTGCGCGAGTTTGGTTCCTTCGATTCGTTTAAGGTGCACGCCAAGCGCTCCAATACTGACTATGAGCTCACCTCGATCGATATCAATCGTCAGGTGGGCGAGGTACTGTGTGAGGCCTTCCCCGATAAAAAGGTTCAAATGCACGACCCCGATGCAATGGTGCACGTACTGGTGGTCCAGGGTAGCGTTTACGTGTACGCACGCTCCGAGCGCGGCGTGGGCGGTCTGCCGGTGGGTTCTGCCGGCAAGGTCGTGACGCTGCTGTCCTCGGGTATCGATTCTCCGGTGGCGACCTGGATGCTCGCGCGCCGCGGCGCGGTTTGCGTGCCGGTACATTTCTCCGGTCGTCCGCAGACGCCCGATACGAGTGAGTATTTGGTGCAGGATATCATCCGTGCGCTTGAGCCGGGTGTCCAGATCGGCCGCCTGTACGTGGTGCCGTTTGGCGACTGCCAGCGTGAGATTTCGGTCACCTGCCCCAGCAACCTGCGTGTGATCATGTATCGTCGCATTATGTATTCGGTTGCCGAGCGCATTGCGCACATCGAGGGCGCCAAGGCCATCGTTACGGGCGAATCGCTTGGGCAGGTTGCCTCCCAAACGCTTGAGAACATCATGGCCGTCAACGAGGCCGTGAAGATCCCCGTGTTCCGTCCTCTCATCGGTTCGGACAAGCAGGAGATCATCGCGCGTGCTGAGGAGATCGGTACGTTCGATATCTCGACTGAGGCCGCTCCCGACTGCTGCACGCTGTTTATGCCGCGCCGACCCGAGACGCACGCTAAACTCGATGCCGTGCATGAGGCCTGGGAGTTGTTCGATCATGAGGAGATGATCGAGCGCCTGCTCAAGCAGACCGAGTACATCGACTTCGAGAGCAACACGTATAAGGCCCCTAAGACCTTAAAACGCAAACATTCGGAGCTTGCTCCGCGTGAGATTTACCAAGATTACGAGTAAATTTGTGCATAGACCGACGATGCGCCTGCATCGTCGGTCTTTTGCTATCTGGGCATTTTTCGGCTAAGCGTTCATTTGCTGACGTGTGCCTGAATAAATGGACAGATTTGTGCAAGGTTTTGGTCGGTTTTTGGTTTGACCGCAAAAACCGGTTTTGGGGCTTGGCTGTTGTGGAGCTCCTTTCCTGACACGATGGTGTTGGGAGGTTTTGCTATGGCGCAGCGCGAACAACACGAACGAGTCAAAAAGATGGACCGCTGGGCGGGCAAACTGCTCGGTCATAAGGCAGTGGTGATGGCGATACTGGTCGTCATTGCGATGGCGAGTGGGCTGGCGATGGCGAACCTTGGCGGCGGTGCCGGCGGTGTGTCGTTTGAGCGCACTGATGGTTCGGGCACGTTAGTGGAGCCGGGATCCGGCGATGCTTCGAGCGGAAAGACATCCGAAGGCTCTTCGCCTAAGGCGTCTGCCGCGGCAGAGGTCTATGTCGATGTTGATGGCGCCGTGGTGTCACCCGGTGTATATCGCCTCAAAGACGGGGCGCGGGTGGCTCAGGCGATTGATGCCGCCGGCGGGCTGGCGCCCGAAGCAGACGTTACGGGGCTTAATCGTGCATCCAAGGTCACTGATGGACAAAAAATTCACGTTCCAACGGTAGGGGAGCAGCAGGCGTCCATTGCGGAAGCCGGTGTTGATGGTGGGACTTCCGCATCGTCGGGCGTTAGTGGCGCAACAGGCCTAGTAAACATCAATACGGCAAGCGCAGAAGAGCTGCAGACGCTTTCGGGCATCGGCCCCTCTATGGCCCAGTCGATTATCGATGAGCGGACAAAGAACGGTGCTTTCGCCTCGGTTGACGATCTGATGCGTGTGTCGGGAATCGGCGAGAAGAAGCTTGCCAAAATCAAAGATTGCATCTGCGTATGAGCGCGACCGAGCGCGAGCACGTGATGCCTCCGCGACCCCTGATTCCGTGGACGATGGCCCTGTGTGCCGGCATGTGCGTGAGCTGCGCCTTGGTGCTCAGCATAGCCGCTGATGCGCTGCTGAGGGAGCGGGCGACGGCGGTCGGGCCGCTATGGGCCATTCCCGTTGCGGCAGCGGTTTTCGTTGTGCTGGCTCACTCTTGTGCGCGGCTTGCCCCTTTGAAGCGGTGGCTGTATGCCGCGTCCGCCGGTCTCGTGGCGGGAGCGGTCGTCTCGGCGTGGTGGGCTGTGGGTGTGCTCAGCGCCTCGAAGGCACTCGACGGTCGAGCGGCAAGCGGCCTCGAGTTTGTCGTGCAGGGCGATCCATCCATAAACGACGACGTGTATTCCTATACCTGCGGGGCACGCTCGGACGGTAAGAACTTGGCAACGGTTCGCCTATCGTGTGATCGTGAGCTCAAGGTCGGGGCGCACGTGCGTGTTATCGGTCGCGTTTCACGTTTTGAGAACGATGCGTATGGACGATCGCGTGTGCTCCGAGGCGAGGTGCGTAAGGTCAAAGCCGTTCGGATTGTGTCGGTCGATGAGGGTTCTCCGAGGCCGCTGCTTCGGCTGCGAAATGGGCTGCTTGCGTCCATCGCGCCTGCGACCGACCCGGCGCGTGCGCTCATAGCCGGTGTCGTCTGCGGTCGTTCGGCCGAGCTGCGCGCCCAGCCGGCGGGCGACTGGTTTTCGGTGACGGGAACGGCGCATCTTATCGCAGTCTCGGGCAGCCATTTGGCTATCGTGGGGTTTGTAA
>USFK01000083.1 GCA_900553935.1 uncultured Collinsella sp. | reverse complement strand
GGGCGCAGAACACCGTTCTGTGCCCCCGATTTTTACCTTGGCCCGAACGCCGCTTTCGACTACATCACCATGTTCAGCGCGTTAACAAACTCCTGGGCCTTCGCACGACTGCTCAAGCTAAAGACACAAGCGGTCAACAGCCTGTTACGTAGGAAAACGTCGCGGCCCTTGATCCTGTTGACCCCAGTGATGTCCTTAAGGTAAACAATCTCGGTGTGCTTGCCACCAAACGTGCCCTTCTTGAGCACCTCAATACGGTTAGGGTAGATCTTGACGTCTTTAAACCTACCCGAACCTTTGTCCTGGAATAGCAGCGTGTTCTTGTCCATGCATGTCACTCCCGTGGGGTTCGCTAAAACTGCCTTTATGGTCACATTTTAACCACCGCAAGGCCCCCATGCGAAGGTGCCAGACAACGCAGCAATTCGTGTCCGCGCGAGGCTTTAAACTAAATGTAATAAAGATGCATTCCTCAAGAGGAAAGTCGGGCGATATTGATGGGTGAACTGGTAAACCGCGGGGAATCGACAATCGTGCTAGAAGTTTTTTACAAGCAGGTTTCCTCGATTCTCAACGCCGCTCGCAACAAGGCATATACCGCCGTTAACTTTGCGATGGTTGAGGCATATTGGGAGATCGGCAAGAGCATTGTTGATGAACAGGGCGGAGAGGAGCGCGCAGCATATGGAGAGGCATTGATTGCGGGCCTCTCCAGAAGGCTTACCGCGGATTTCGGAAGAGGCTTTGGCATCGCAAACCTTCGCAATATGCGTCAGTTCTTTCTTGCGTTTCCAATTCGCGACGCACTGCGTAGCGAATTGAGCTGGACTCATTACCGCAGGTTGATGCGCATTCCCGGCCCTGATGCTCGCGCCTGGCACATGAACGAATGCGCCAATTCTCGCTGGAGCACGCGCCAGCTCGAACGCCAGATCAACACTATGTTCCGCGAGCGCCTACTTGCCAGCAAGGACAAGGAGGCCGTCACCCAGGAAATCCAAAAGCGCGCCCCGGCTCGTCGCCCCGAGGATATCATCCGCGACCCATATGTGCTGGAGTTTTTAGGTTTCTCGGACGACACTGCGTTTCGCGAGAGCGATCTAGAGCAGGCGCTCATCACGCATCTTCAGAAGTTCCTGCTGGAGCTTGGCCGTGGCTTCGCTTTCGAGGCGCGCCAAAAGCGCATCACCTTTGATGGGCGCCATTTCTATATTGACCTTGTGTTTTACAACTATCTGATGCGCTGTTTCGTGCTCATCGACCTTAAGACGGACGATCTTACGCATCAGGACCTGGGCCAGATGCAAATGTATGTGAACTACTACACGCGTGAGCTCATGAACGAAGGCGACAATCCGCCCATAGGCATCGTGCTCTGCGCGGACAAAAGCGATTCGATCGTCGAGTACACGCTGCCCGAAGACAACGACCAAGTGTTTGCCGCCAAATACCTGCCGTATCTTCCAAGCAAGGAAGAGCTGGCGCGCGAGCTGAGTGCCGAGTACCGCGCCATCAACGAAGCGACCAATGGCGAAGTGCAAGGATAGCAGCACGTTGCGACCGATACCCCCGACGGCGCTCCACATCACCCGGGAAAAGAGGAGCTTTCCATGACAGACAGACCGAAAACAACACTGCGCGACTGCATCTATGGGCTTGCCGTCGGTGACGCGCTGGGCGTTCCCCACGAGTTCAGGCCCCGCGGTACGTTCGAATGCACGGACATGATCGGCTACGGCACGCATGGGCAACCCGCCGGCACCTGGAGCGACGACACATCTATGACGCTTGCTACCTGCGACTCGATTAGGGGGCTCGGGCACATCGACACCGCGGACATGCGCGACAAGTTCGTAAGCTGGATTGCCCGTGGCGAGTATACGATCGACGGCGTTTTCGATTACGGCGGCACGACCGCCTACGCCTTGCGCGCCGGCAAAGGAGGCTCCGGCGAGCGCGACAACGGCAACGGCTCGCTCATGCGCATCGCGCCCCTAGCGTTCATCGATGCGACAGACGAAGAGATCAGCGAGGTCTCCGCGATTACGCACGCCCACAGAACGTCGACCGACGCATGCATCATATTTGTCGAGCTGATGAGGGACGTAATGAACGACGCGCTCCCCTCGTGGGCGCTCCATCTGAAAGGCGTGCCCGAGCACGAAATCAGGTCCGACGGCTTCGTACGCGACACGCTTAAAGCCGCTACCTGGTGCTTCGTCAACACCAACAGCTACGAAGCCTGCGTGCTCGCCGCCGTCAACTTGGGCGACGACACCGACACCACCGCAGCCGTCGCCGGCGCCCTCGCAGGCACGGCATACGGTATCGACGCAATTCCACAGGAGTGGATCGACACCCTGCGCGGCAAAGAGTTGATTGAGAGCTGCCTGTTTTAGGGCGCCATTCAAGAAATAGGGTAGGAGGCATCATGGAGAGGAAAATCGCGAATATCGATGAGTTCCAAATGGACGAAAACGAGACCCCGATACTCCCAACGGGACTGAGGGAGGAAGAAAACCTTTACGTCCTCCCCGACGGGCGTTACCTCCCCTGCGGGGTCTACAGGACCGCGGACGGCGGTTCGATCATTTATGAGCCATCCGAACTAAGCTTCTTCGGGCAGATGCTTGCTCAATTCAAAGAGTACTAGAGGTTTGATCGCCCGTTAGATCGACACTGCTCAAAACCAGGGGGCAGGCTATCCTCCACCGCGGCCCGTGAGGTAGAATTATGCCTGCCGCGGAATCCGCCTGCGGGCAACGCTCTAATCTCTGATTGGGGTGAAGCCTATGAACTTGTTTCTTGAAATCCTGCGCCTCTCGATGTATGTAACCGGCATCGTCCGGAACCTCTACTCGATCTGGCGGTAATATAAGCAGTAACGGATAGCGAAGGGAGTCATGCAAAGGGCCGGTTGCACCCGGCCCTTTAGACGATAATACCTGCGTTGCCCGCGCTTCCAAAGTTGACCGACTGAGGAGCGGGTTCCGCGGCACATCCTGATTTTACCCAGTGGCAAGGCTCTTTTACAGCCGTTCCACCGTTTATTTACATCTGCCAATCAAGACGAGACTACTACGCACCTTTATTACACACGATATTTTCAGCCTGGTATAACCAAGTTCAATAATAGAATGCAAATCCAACCACCGTGTCTGATTACAAAAAGATTTTTGCCTTTTCTGCAGCAAGCTCTTCCTCGGTAAGCACTCCACTATCACGCAGCGTTGCAAGCCTCTCAAGCCTTGCAACTACATCAATCACTATCCGCCAGCGTCTATATAGTCTGTGAAACCTGCGGATACCGCTCAAGCTCCTTCGATAGGGCATCGACTATCTCGGCAATATTCTTTGCATTTTTGCCCCCGTTTAATACGTTTGCCCTGACCTTAGATGACGACTTGACAGTAACGCCAGATCCGCCTTCAACTGGAACAACCGAAATACTGATATTTTCGCCCCAAGACCAAAGGCTCATACCAATCTCGGCTGCAACTGTTCTTGTTGTGGGCGATGCACTATCAACTTTTACTTTAGGCAGCTTTTCCATAGCTGCCTTCAAGGCATTAAACGTGTCGTCAGGAGAATACGGTACCTGAAGCTGAAGCTGCTGATCCGCAAAACCCATAATCTGGCCTCCGCTTCTTACAAGATTAAGGCTAGCGGCAATGGTAGCACGTTCCCAGCAGTCTTAAATTCGTCTCATGACCTTGCGATGCAGTCCGACGCCCCGGCCGGCTCCGCTTCCCTACTTCCCAAAGATCGCAGCGAACAATCCCTTGCGCTTGGGTTTTTCTTCTCGGTAGGAACCCTCGGCAGCCGCTGCCACCTGACGTGGCTGCTCGTCGCCTCCACGGCGCACAATTTGGTACAGGAATGGCGATTTGATGTATTTGACCTCGACGGGCGTGGCGTGAACGGTGCTTTCGCCGGACAGATGCAGGCTCGGATTGAGCGGCGCCACAATATGCGTCTCGCGCTTGTCGCTAAACACCACCGCGGCCGCGCGGCCCGTCTGGCCGTTCACGGCGATGCGCACCTGCTCACCGTCGCGGCTGTCCGTTGCCGGACGGTCGACAAAGTACACCGGCACCATCACCAGACCGTCTTTGTGCTTGCGGGCCTTGCACGCCCAAGTGCGGATGCTCTTTTTATTGAGCCCCAGAAATGCCTCGGCATCGTTGCCGGCAATATCGAGCGCCAGCTTATCAATGACCACCTGGTCCTTGGTAGACGCATCGACGGAGACGACGCGAAAGTCACCTTCCTGCATGGCCGGGTCAAACGGCCCAACCTTGGCAAAGTCCCACGGCTCCAAAATGCCCATGAGACGAACGTCCAGGTAGTTTGCCCTGGGGTATGCCCAGTCGAGCACCTCGTAGTACACCAGGGTTTCCTTGCTCAGGCCCTTGCCCGGGAAGCTCGCCATCATGCGCAGGTCCGCCAGCGCCATGGGGAAGTAGAAGAGCATCATGTCGTTTTGGATCGCGTCTTCCACGTCGTG
Organism: uncultured Collinsella sp.; assembly: GCA_900553935.1. GTDB lineage: Bacteria > Actinomycetota > Coriobacteriia > Coriobacteriales > Coriobacteriaceae > Collinsella. The sequence goes on along the minus strand of USFK01000083.1, from coordinate 1,865 downwards.
CCCGGCAAAGGCATCCGGGTACTGGCGCACCAGCTGCAGCGCGTTGGCACGTGCCTGCTGCGGCGAGATTTCGCAGGGAATACCCTGCTCTGGCACATACTCCGCACCCACGCCCATGGTCAGACGTTTGCTAAACGTACCGGGCTTGAGCAGGTCGGCAATGCCGATCTTGTTGCCGCAGGACGGGCACTCAAACACACGCTGCGTTGACTCGCCCTCAAAGGACGCTCCGCAGAAGGGGCAAGGGATGCTCACATGCGTGGTCTCTTGGAACTCCTGCGCCGTGCCGCGATCCTCCCACAGCAGATGTTCCAGGACCGACTGATTGCGCCAGTGCGCATTGAAGAAATACCAGTCCGGGTTCTCTGGGCGCTCGAGTTGCGACACATGCGTGAGCTTGAGCAGTCCATCCACCACCGTCAACGGCGTATGGCGAATGCCCAAAGCGCTCTTGGGCTCCCCCGCATCGGCCTGCCACGGAACGACCGTGCCGCAATAGGCGCACTCAAAGCTGCGCTTAGCCTGGTGCGAGTACATGGGGCCGCCGCAGTTTTGGCATTTAATGGCAAACATCTCGTCCATGGAAACGTCCTCCTTTGCACAGGGGCTGTCGACATTAAGTATGTCGAGCAAACAGTCGCATGCCCATACCCATATGGCCCAAAATGGACCACCCAGGCAGACGAGAAGGCCCGCTCGTTAGCACCGGCAGACTATTGCTGCATTTTCTGAGCACCGGCGCACGGCGCCCCCACGCGAGCTACACTATCCCCTTAAACATGATTGTGAGGACGACCGCTATGCTATTTGTAAATCGGCTGGTACATATGCTTGTTCCCGGCAGCGAAAGCGAGCCGGTCGATACCTCCTGCCGCACCAACGCGGGTTTTGCCGCAAGCCTCATCTGCATCGGCCTCAATATCACGCTGTGCCTGGCCAAGGGCATCGCGGGCCTGCTCGCTGGCTCCGTCTCCCTCATCGCCGACGCTTTCAACAACCTCTCCGATGCCTCGAGTAACATCGTGAGCCTGCTCGGGTTCCGCCTTGCCAGCCGCCCAGCAGACGAAGGCCACCCCTATGGCCATGGCCGCTACGAGTACCTCGCCGGCTTGTTCGTCGCCGTCCTGGTTTGCGCCGTCGGCATCAACCTGATCCTCGAGTCGGCCACTAAGATCATCAAGCCCTCCCCCACCGCTTACACGCTCGTTTCCCTTGCGGCACTGGCTACATCCATGCTCGTTAAGCTCTGGATGGCCGCATTCAACCGCACGCTGGGCAACCGCATCGACTCGGAGACGCTCATCGCCACAGCACAGGACTCCAAAAACGACGTCATCACCTCGGGCTCGGTCTTGGTGGCGGCGCTTATTTCGCAGACGACCGGCTTCGACCTCGATGGCTGGGCAGGCCTGGGTGTGGGCATCTTCATCTGCATCAGCGGCATGGGCCTAGTGCGCGACGCCATCAGCCCGTTGCTGGGACAAGCGCCCGACCCCAAGCTCGTCCAGGCAATCCGCGACAAGATCATGTCGTATCCGCAGGTCCTAGGCACCCACGACCTGATGGTGCACGACTACGGCCCCGGTCGTCAGTTTGCCAGCGCCCACGTGGAGATGCCCGGCGAGGGCGATGCGTTTGAGCACCACGAGATCCTGGACACCATCGAGCACGATATCAAACGGCAGATGGGCATCGGTATCACGCTGCACTGCGACCCCATCGCCACCACCGGCGACGACCTGCGCGGCTGGGTCAAGCGCGGCGTCATGCAGATCGACCCCGCGCTCTCCATCCACGACCTGCACGAGCACGACGGCTTTGTGTCATTTGACCTGGTGCGTCCCGACGGCTTTGACATATCCGAC
>USFK01000082.1 GCA_900553935.1 uncultured Collinsella sp. | reverse complement strand
ACTTTAGGAATATTCTTAGTGGTGTAGACTTCTTGTGCCTGCAAGGATAAGAGCACTCGCACCAAATGACAATGCCCCGTCCACGCAATCACGTGGACGGGGCATTGCTCTAGGTATGCGGTCAGCGACCCTGTTGCTTTTACTTAAGCTCGGGCCAGTAACCCTTGTTGGCCTCGATCATGTCGTCGAGAACTTCCTTGGCGACCTTCATCGACGGTACGGTCTTGTTGAGCGTGAAGGCCTTGAGCGCCTTCTCGTACGAACCCTCGATCGTAGCCTCGACCACGAGCTTCTCGGAGTTCAGCTGCTGCATCATAAGACCTTGCTGGAACAGAGGAATGTTGTCGCGGCTGATGACCTCGGGGCCGTTCTTGCCAATGTAGGCAGGCAGCTCGACCATAGCGTCGTAGGGCATGTTGGGGATAGCGCCCTTGTTCTCGCAAATGACCAGGAAGCGCTGCTTGGTGTCGTTCTTCAGAGCGATAGCCAGGTCGGCAATCCAGTCGCCGTGGCTGCCCGCATAGAACGTGCTCTCGTCGATCTCGCCCGTCTTCTCGTAGTGATCGATACCATCAAAGAGGTTCTTCTCACGCGTCTCCTCAACCTCGTTAGCACGGGTGCGCTCGGGGTTGGAATGCTCGACGAACTCCTTCTGCTGCAGGTAGTAGTTCAGGTACGTGTTGGGCAGGTACTCCGGGAAGCACTCCATGATCTCGTACTCGCCCTTCCAGACGTAGTACCAGCTGCCCTTGGTGTGGCGGTTCTGCTCGGGGTGCTCGTCAGTGGCCTCCTCGGGCTTCTTGGACATCAGCGAGCCCATGCCCTTGAGGTACGAATCGGGCAGCAGAATCTCGTGCTCCTTGATGTACTCGCGCAGCTGCGGGAGCACCTCCTCGCCCTTGTGGCGGATCGAGGTGAACCAGCCAAAGTGGTTGAGGCCAAAGTAATCGTACTCGACATCCTTCTTGTCGATATCGAGTGCGGCGCAAACCACGTCGATGATCGCGATCGGCATGTCGCAGATGTTGATGATGCGAGCGTTGGGACGCAGCACACGGCAGCCCTCGGAGACGATGGCAGCAGGGTTGGAGTAGTTGAGAATCCAGTAGTCCTTCTTGGCGTACTTCTCGACGTCATCGATCAGCTCGACCATGGGGAAGATGGTGCGCATGCCGTAGGCAAGGCCGCCGCAACCGCAGGTCTCCTGGCCCACGCAGCCATGGCGCAGCGGAATCTTCTCGTCCTGCTCGCGCATGGCGTAGCCGCCCACGCGCATCTGGGCAAACACGAAGCTCGCGTCCGTAAAGGCAGTCTCCTTGTCGGTGGTCACCGTGAGCTTGATGTCCAGGCCAAGGTCCTCGTGCAAAATCCAGTCCACGAGCACGCCGATCTTGCGCTGGCGCTCCTCGTTGATGTCGTACAGACGAATCTCGTCAACGTCGAGCTCGTCCTTGCGCAGAGCGATGGACTTGACGATGCCGGGGGTAAAGGTGGATCCGCCACCACACAGAGTAATGATCATTGTTTACTGCTCCTTCTCAATTGCGTTTTCGACCTTGTCGCGCATCTCGGCGACCTTCATGCCAAAGATGATCTGGATATTATTGCCGTTGCGGTTGATGCCGCTGTTGGGCACGTGGTTGATGAGGTCCTCATTGATGAGGTCCGGGTTCTTAACGTTCACGCGGAGACGCGTAAAGCAGTTCTCGAGCTCCTCGATGTTGTCCTTGCCACCAAGACCTGCGACCAGGTCGGCAATGCCTGCATCGACGCCCTCTGCGGGAGCTGCGGCAACAGCGCCCTGCTTCACCGCAACAGACGCGGCGGCCTCGCCCTCGGCAACGGACTCGGCGAGCTCGGACTCCTCCTCGCGACCAGGCGTGTGGAGGTTGAGCTTCTTAATAAGGAAGGTGAAGAGGAAGAAGTACAGCGCGGCGTTGACGACTCCAAGCACCAGCATAACCGGCCAGTTGGTCTTGTCGGCACCGAGGACCAGGTTGGAAACCACGATGTTGATGATGCCGCCTGCAGTCGAAGCGGGCACGGAGAGAACCTTGAGCAGGACCAGGAAGATACCGGAAAGAACCGAGTGAACGACAAAGAGCACGGGAGCGGCAAAGACAAAGAGGAAGTCCATGGGCTCGGTGACACAGGAGAGCACGGCGGTGATGATCAGCGGGATGATAACGGCCTTGGTCTTATCCTTGTTCCCCTTGTAAGCGGTGAAGATAAAGGCGAGACCGATACCGATGTAGGGCCACAGGTTGTTGAAGGTGTAGCTGTTGAAGTAGGTGCTATCGGAGAAGGGCTGGCCCGTCATTGCCATCTCGGCGACACGGATGGGATAGGCGCCGGCGATAACCTGATCGCCCAGCGTCAGGGTGCCACCCACATCGGAGAACTGGAACGGGGTGTAGATGAGGTGGTGCAGACCGGTAGGAACGAGCAGCTTGTTGAGCATGCCGTAAATAAAGAGGCCGATGTTGCCGGATTCCTTAATAATGCCGGCGACGGAGGAGATGGCACCCTGAACCGGAGGCCAAACGATGCAGAAGCCGGCACCCATGATCCAGGAAATGATGATCATGATCAGGAACGGAAAACGAACGCCCGAGAACATCGAAAGGGCAATGGGGAACTGCTTGTTCGAGTACTTGTTGAACACGGCACCGGTGATGCAACCAAGAATGATGCCGCCAAACACGCCGGTGTCGAGCACCTGAATGCCCATAACGGTGCTCTGACCGGTTCCGGTAAGACCGAGCATGCCGCTCGCTTCGGCAAGAGAGCCGGTGGCGTTGAGCACGATGTTGTTAGCCTGCAGGAACAGGAAGAACGACATCAGGGCGATCAGCGAAGCATGGCCCTTGTTCTTCTTTGCCATGGCGCCGGCGATGCCCACGCAGAACAGAATCGAGAGGTTGTTGATGATAAACATCAGCGACTGATAGACAACGGCGCCCACAAGCTGGAACGGACCGGAGCCCAGTACGGGGATCAAGGCGCAAATGGTCTTGTTGGTCAGAATAATGCCCACGATGAGCAGAATGCCGGCAACCGAGAGATACATCATCGGCTGAACGATTGACTTCGCGAACACCTCCAACGGCGCTTTGAAATTGAACTTCTTTTTTGCGGTCATAGCGGTACTCCCCTTCCTTTTCCGCAAATTAAGACAGATGTGCCCTGGACAAGGCCATAAGCCCTGCCTCATATCAATCGATGTGTGGGCACGTTATGCCTAGAGACCAGGTTCTCCAAGCAGGTTAACAATGTGGTAAGCGAGATAACTCTTCTCGGCATTGGTAACGACAACGTTATAGGTAGACGACAAGTGGGCGGCTATGGCGTCCGCGCACGAGAATGCGCACGGGTACGCCGTTTCATCGATTCGGAACAGCGCGTCGCCATTGATTTGCCCGGCCGCGGGATCGAGCGCTCGCTGCGCGAAAAACTGCAGATGGCGAACGAAACGCTCATAGGGCAGCGAGGTGTTATCGAGGGTCGTAGCATAGCGCTCGGAAACAATCGCGAGCACATCGCGAACAAGCTGGACCGAGATGATGAGACGGTCGGAGCGTTGCGGCATGGTGGCGTTGACGATATGCAGCGTAATAAAACCCTGCTCTTCTTCGCTCATCTGGATGCCCATATACTCCTTGACAATCTGCAGCGCACGGCCCGCAAGCGTATACTCCTTGCGATAGAACTGCTGGATCTCGAGCAGCAACGGATTCTCGCAGGAGACGCCCTTGCGCTCGCGCTCCAAAGCAAGGCCGATATGGTCTGCGAGAGCAATGAGGATCTTGTCGTTGATATCAACATTGAGCTCTCGACGGAGCATCTGAACAATGTCCTCGGCAATCACGAGGTTGACGGTGGGGATGGACTCCAAAAGATGTGCCAAGCGGTCAATCGTACGCGAATCCTGAGAAGTGCCCTCCTGCAGCGCATAGGTCTTTTCGACCGATGCTTCATCGATAGCGTCGCCGGCATGACGGCCAAAGCAGAGACCTCGACCGATGACAATGAGCTCGGAGCCATCGTCCGAAGTGACCATTGCGACGTTATTGTTGAAAACTCGCTTGATAACCACGGTACCCACCACAAGAATTTACTCGGAAAGCCAGACGACAGGCTCTTTAACAGTAACAGGGCCGGAAGCGTGCTCACGAAGAGTCGAGTTCTCCGAACGCTCGCACACAATAACGAAGACCGTGGGATCGAAGCCGGCGGCGCGGACCGCGTCAAAATCGACCTCGACGAGGGGCTGGCCCGCGTCGACATGGTCACCCTGAGCAACAAGCGCATGGAAGCCCTTGCCCTCAAGTTTAACAGTGTCGATTCCGATATGCAGCATCACCTGAGCAGAGCTGTCGTCGGACATGATGCCCAGCGCGTGCTCAGTCGGAAACAGCGCCGCGACGGTGCCGGAAACAGGAGCGCACACCGTTCCCTCTTGGGGAACCACGGCAACGCCATCGCCCACGGCACGGCTGCTAAAAGCGGGGTCATTGGTATTTTCTAGATGAACAAGCTCGCCGGAAACGGGAGCGAGGATTTCGAACTCGGAAGCTGCAGTCTTCTGCTCATCCGAACCGCCCATCAGGCGAGAAAAGAAACCCATGGTGGCATGTCCCTTCATAAATATAGCCCAACCAAAATCAAGCGAATGCATCCATAGAGACACACCCGTTCAAAGACTTTGGTTAGGCCCACGTCCGAGGGACTCGGTAACCTTCCGCATTTCTTTTTACGGGACCTATTGTAGACAAGCCCAAAGCCGGAACAATCATTATGACCGGTGAACGGTATTTATTCTCCGATAAACGGTTTTTAGGCAGCACTTGGGGACGTTCCTTTCCCGCCGGCACCCAGGGGCACTCCTCACTCTGGTGCGTTGGGAACAGGTTTGTTTGCACCAGGTTGGTGCAGATTAACCTGGCCCCATTGCACCAATTTCGTATGCGCTAGACAAAGAGCTCGCATTCCTTCCGCACGACGCAAACCTTGCTCAGCATCTGAGAAACAGCGGATAGCTTGTTGGGATCAAGCTTACGAGCGCCTCGTGGGCATACGGCAATGCAGCGCATGCAGGAGATGCACGCCTCGCCAGCTGCTCGTTTGGGGTCACCCTTGTCGATAGCGCAAACGGGGCACGCCGCGGCGCATGCACCGCAGGAGACGCAATCCTCTGTTGCCTCAGGTGCCATGCGGTGACCTCTGGCTTGTTTATAAGGACGATTGCCGGGAATAGAGGGCTCGGATGTATCCTCAGCCAACAGCTTTTGCTGAATTTGCTGCGCAAACTCTGCGAGCTGCGCCGCATCCTGCGCATCCGGACGACCGGCAGCAAACTGTCGCGCAATGGAATGTTCTGCAATGGCTGCAACTGCCGCGATTACCCGGAATCCCGCATGCTTCGCAACGTCCTCCAGCTCTACGAGCGTGTCCTCAAACGCGCGGTTTCCGTAGACGCACACCAGAACGGCCCGCGCTCCGTTGCCGTGAACCATGTTCAGTCGGTCGACCGCCACGGCAGGGACTCTGCCGGCATACGCTGGCACGGAGATAACAGCCACGTCGTCCTTCGTCATCGAGACCTCGTGGAAATCCAACCCGCTATCGGTCAGATCGACGGTAACGGTCTTTTTGTCCAGCGCTCCAGCCACAAGGCCAGACACCTTCTGCGTTCCACCCGTCGGACTAAACACAATTTCGAATACGCTCATCTAGACACCCTCCCCCTACGCCTGGCAACGCGTCAAGCCGTTTTCACATTCAGACAGAGTATACGGCACGTAGGGTCCCCGTTTTAATGCACCAAGCACCCCAATGCACCCACCCTACGCTGTCTGCCTCTTCGTTTTGTATAAATTACGGTACAGATTGTATATATTTACGGGATACCGCCGTGTTCTCCCGAGGTACCCCATCCTGGCCCGTGCAAAAAACGGAGTATTCTGCAACGTGACCGCGCCAGCACCGCCGCGGGTGGGCAAAACTGTAGGGCGCCGTATCATTTTAAGTCCCGACATGGCTAGAATAACGCGTCCCTGCTCCGGAAAACGGCGAAATCTGGCTCAAAACGCTCGCTAGGGATATCCGAAGACCACCGTTGGCGACGTCGAATCATATGCAGACAACTCGAACTACAGAATACTCCAAAAAATGCACGGCGCACCCCATGGGACCCATTGCCGCATGGCAGGAAACAGGCCCACGGCATCCTCTAGATGCATTCCCGAGGAAATCACATTTGAACTAGCGATCGGATACGGCAAACAAAAAGGGCCCCGAGCATAATCTGCTCGGGGCCCAAACTCATCTCGCCTCACCGCGCGACGGGTGTGTTACTTGCGCTTGCCGCCGCCGTCACCGGGGCGGCGGGAGCT
>USFK01000081.1 GCA_900553935.1 uncultured Collinsella sp. | reverse complement strand
CACACCTACCTCATATATGGCAGATTTGGAAGGCTGACCGGAAATATCTACGAGATGCAATGGCGGTGGGAACATCGACAACGGCGCCGACGATGGCGCCCATCGTACACGAAACGCCCCATGTTGCGATGAGAATCACGTTGAGCACAAAGGACTCGCGCGGGCCCCAATCCTCCCCTTCAACCAACTTGGCAAGCGAGATGCCATATGCCTCCTCGGTAAGTGTCGCGGCAACAGCCAGCGTCTGACGCTTCGAGGCACCCGTCAGATGCGGCGCGATCGATGCCGAGTAAAGCGCAAAGCGCGAGGAGATGGCAGCAACGCTCGCGACGATCGATGCTGCAGGCACGCCCGCCAGCCACAGGTTGCAGATCATAAACTGGCCGCTGCCCGTCACAAACGTGCTGCTCAGGGCAAAGACCATCCAGGGTTCCATTCCCGTCTGCCCCATGATCATTCCGCACGGCGCGCCTATTGCAACATAGGTAAGCATCACCGGCCAGACGGTTTTAAAGATCCTAAGGACCATGCCACTCCCATTCTGGTAAGTCGTCTGCAGCGCACCTCGCAACGCAGCAGAAATATCAACCGGTGGCAATAAAGTTCGCCTACAATTGCCACCGGATCGAAAGACACAACTTTTTAGGAAGTCATTATGACAGCTATCGATCGAGACCGGGCGCGCGCAGCCTTCAAAAGCTACACCGATGCCTACGACGCCACCAACCCACGCATCGCGCTCAAAATCGAGCATACGTACCACGTGGCCGAGGCATGCGATGCCGTAGCGCGCGAGCAGGGCTGGTCGTCAGATGATATTGACTTGGCATGGCTTTGCGGCCTGCTGCACGATATAGGCCGCTTTGAGCAGCTGCGACGCTGGGACACCTTTAAGGACGCCGAGAGCATGGGCCATGCAGCGCTGGGCATCGAGGTCCTCTTTGGCGAGAATCCCGCCGATGCACCCGCCGTGACGAGCGTCCGCGACTTTATCGATGACCCGGCAGAAGATGAGCTCATCCGAGCGAGCATTGCCTATCACAGCGATTTCCGTCTACCCGCGCAGCTCGACGAGCGCACGCGGCGCTTCTGCGATATCGTGCGCGATGGCGACAAGATCGACATTATGCGCACCATCGCCGACAGCACCGTCGACACCATCCTCAAGGTGGATGAGGACACGTTTCTCGCCAGCCACTTCTCGACACCGGCGCTTACCGCCTTTGACGAGCATCGCTGCGTCGCGCGTGACGAGCGCAACGAGCCGGCGGACTACCTGGTGGGGCTCATCTGCTTTATGTTTGAGCTCGTCCATCCGGCAAGCCGTGCACTGGCGCGCGAGCAAGGCGATATCTATCGCCTGCTCGACGCGCCCTTTGGCATTACGCGACCCTTTACCGACCCCGCCGCGCAGGCAACCTGGAGCCGCCTTAAGGACGAGCTGCGCCGCTGGCTGGCAAGCGCTTAGCACTCGAGCTGAGCCAGCAGTTCCTCAACGATCTCAACGGCATCGCCGACGACCTTGTACCGGGCGGCACCGAAGATGGGGGCATCCGGGTCCTCATTGATGGCGACAATGCACTCCGCCCCACCGATGCCGGCGAGATGCTGGATAGCGCCCGAGACACCGATGCTCACGAGGAGCTTGGGCGAGACCGATACACCCGTCTGGCCAATTTGGTGGCGATACTCCAGCCAGCCGGCCTCCACCACGGGGCGCGTGCAGCCAAGCTCGGCACCCAGAGCCTCGGCAAGCTTTCGCATCAGCGGTAGGTTTTTCTTGGAGCCGATGCCGCGGCCCACCACGACTAGACGCTCGGCATCGGCAATTGAGGCCTGCTGTCCCCACTCCTCGGCGGGAATCGAGATCTCGACACGGGCCTTAACGTCATCCGCTAGCACTACCTGGGCAATCGTGCCGGAGCGGCTATAGTCAAACTCGGGCGCCTTAAAGATGCCGGGGCGCACCGTTGCCATCTGAGGACGGTGGTTGGGGCAGATAATGGTGGCCATCAGGTTGCCGCCAAACGCCGGGCGCGTCTGCTGCAGCAGACCCGTCTCCGTATCCATCGAAAGCACCGTGCAATCGGCCGTAAGGCCCGTCTGCAAGCGCACGGCCACACTGGGCGCCAGCTCGCGACCAAAGGCGGTCGCGCCGTACAGAATGGCCTCGGGCTTGCGCTCGGCTACCAAATCGCAGATCAAGCGGGCGTAGACCTCCGCGTCGTTCTGACGCAGGCGCTCGTCACGACAGACCAGAACTTCGTCCGCACCGGCGCAAATCAGATGCTCCAGGTCCCCGAGTGAGCCCTCGGGGCTCATGCCGACCAGTGCCACCAGACGGCAGCCGCGGGCATCGGCAAGCTCGCGCCCCTTGCCCATGAGCTCGAAGGCCACGGATGCAACGGCATCGTGCTCGTCAGTCTGCACGAAGATCCAGATGTCTCGATATGCGTCAAGGTCTGCCTCGTCGCGCTCAATCGAGATGGCGTTGACGGGGCAGGCGTCGACGCACCCACCGCACAGGATACAGCCGTCGGTTACGCGGGCACAGCGATTGGGGCGCTCACCCTCCACCACAATGCCGCCCGAGGCGCAGGCGCGAACGCAGCGACCGCAGCCGATACAGGCTTCGCTATCGATAATCAGCCCGCTCATCTATGCCATCCCCTCGATAATCTTGGCAAGTTTTACCGCCTGCTCGGACGCCGTTCCCTCGACGGCCTCGCACGTTTGGTCACGGTCGGGCACAAACGAGCGCACGACCTGCGTCGGTGATCCGGCAAGGCCGCAACGCGAGGGGTCGGCGTTTACGTCGGCAGCGCTGGCCACGCGCACGTCTGCATCCTCGGCCGCGCGAATACCGGCAATACTCGGCATGCGCAGCTGGCCAATCTCCTTGGCAGTCGTCATCGCACACGGCATCTCCAGGTACACCGTCTCCTCGCCGGCATCGCAGCCGTGAACGAGCGCCAGCGAGCCACACGTCGTAAATCCCGCGCTCTGCACACAGCTCACGTCGGTCACGCAGGGGACCCCAAAGGCGCCGGCCAGCTCGGGGCCGATCTGGGCCGTATCGCCGTCCACCGCCATCTTGCCGCAGATGAGCAGGTCAAAGTCCTCATCGAGTGCCTCGATGCCGCATTTGAGGGCATAGGTGGTGGCTAGGGTATCGGCGCCCGCAAAGGCGCGATCGGTCAGCAGCAGCGCGTCGTCGGCACCGCGGGCGATGCAGTCGCGCAGCAGCGACTCGGTCGCGGGGATGCCCATCGACACCACCGTCACGCGCACATCCATGCCAAAGCCGATAAAGTCGTCCTTCAGCGCCAGCGCGCATTCCAAAGCGCTCGCATCAAAGGGATTAATGACCGCCTGCTTGCCATCGCGCACGATGGTATTGGTCTTGGGGTCCATCTTGACCTCGGTGCTGCCCGGCACGGCCTTGACGCACACCACCATATGGAAATCGCTCATCTTCACGCGCCCCCTTTCTGGACGAGCTCATCCAAGAGCTTCTCCGAAAACAGGTTGCCGCGACCCAGCTGCCCGTCGGGATCGAGCTTGAGCCGCGCCGACTCGACCATGGCCTCGTGACCGTACATCGTCTCTAAGAAGCCCGCCTTGATCTTGCCGACGCCGTGCTCGGCAGAAACGGCACCGCCCATAGCCGTTACCTCCGCAGCCCACTGGGCAAACAGCTCGCCACCGCGACGGTAGTCCTGCGCGTCGCGCGGCAGGATGTTCACATGCAGATGGTTGTTACCGATGTGCCCCCAGGCAGCAGATTCAAGCCCACTTTCGGCTAACGTGCGGCGATAAAGGCCGATGACATCGCCCAAGCGTGCGTTGGGCACCGACATGTCCGAGCCCAGCTTGGTAATGGTGGGGTCGATGCGGCGACGCTCGTCAATGAGCATATTGACGCTCTCGGGGACCGCGTGGCGGAAGAACCGCTGGCACTCGCGATCGACTTCGGTGCGGGCGACCCATGTCGCATCGTCGCGGCCGCCCGCAAGCTCCAGCACCCATCCCAGGTGGCACAGCTCCTCGGTCGCCTGCGCCTCGTCATCGCAGTCGAGCTCCACGTAGACACAGACCTTTGCCTCGTCGTCGAGCGCCGGCAGCGAGGCAAACGCTGTCGACTGCTCGCGCTGGCGACGCAGGATATCCAGGGCGCCAGCATCGAAATACTCAATAGCGGCGGCATGGGACAGCACGGGACGCACGGAATCGGTAAAGGACACGGCCTTGTCTTCGCTATCGAAAAAGCAACTCACACCCCATACGACCGAAGGTGCCGCCTGCAGGGCGATCTCGAGCTCGGTAATGACGCCGAGCGTGCCGCACGCACCGATAAAAAGATCGATGGCGTCCATATCGTCCGCAACGAAATAGCCTGAGGCATTTTTTGTCTCGGGCATGGTATAGCTGGGAAGATCGAGCTCGAGCGTACGGCCCTCTGCCGTCACGAGCGACAGGTGGCGGCCCTGGGCAAAAGCCTCGCCGCGCTGAAGCTCAAGCAAATCGCCATCAGCCAGCGCGACGTGGAGTCCCGTGATATGCGGGCGCATGGGACCGTAAGCGTAGCTGCGGGCGCCGGAGGCGTTGCATGCCGCCATGCCGCCCAGACAGGCAGATGCCTCGGTGGGATCGGTGGGAAAGAACTGCTCGGGGGACTCTTGGAACTCCTCGTAGGCCTCAAGCGATGCCTGGTCCCAACCAGCGGTCGGCAGTACCTTCTTGCTCAGCTGCTTACGCAGCTCCGAGAGCACAACGCCCGGCTCCACGCGCAGCAGAAATTGGCCTTGTTCATCGCGGCGAAGGCCCAAGTAGCGATTCATACGGGAAGTATTGAGGATATGCCCACCGTGGGGCACGGCACCGGCGGCAAGGCCGGTTCGGGCGCCCTGAACCGTTACCGGGACACGCTCGGCATGGAGCGTTTCCAAAATGGCACGGACCTCGTCTTCCGTTGTCGGAAACGAGATGCTCGATGCTTCGCCCGATGCGCGAGATTCATCGCGGCCATACTCCTCGAACTCGTCGGTGAAGGGTTTAATGGTTGCAGACACGCGAACTCCCCCTTTAGCTAACTACAGTGTTTGCAGGGAGATGTTACCGCATCGTTTCGTCGACGTGTTCGAGACCGTCTCCATAATTGGCGTTTTTACGTTCGTGCAATTCGGCGAACGGCAAGGCTTCCTCGGCAGACGATGCTTTTGACACATATCGCCCCGCCGTCGCCGACCGCTCGATTGTCGCTCGAAAAAAGTTGAAGTAATTTTTCCCACCTTTTACCTGCGGAGATGTCAATCCGTCAAGCATTTGGTCAGAAATTGGTCAAGTAGCGGCTGATACGGTCGGCATCGACAGCCAAAACCGATAGAAGTTTGGCCCCAGAAGCAGGGAGGTTCCCATGGCATATTACTGGCCCCAGTACGGCGTCGCCATCGAGGTCGACGACGATCCCTATCTCCTGCCTTTCGACGAAGAGGCGTTCCCCGATACGGCGGTCTACCACGTCACCACCGATGTTATCTGCGACCCCGAGTCGTTCTCGGCGCTCGCCCACCACATCGCGCGTATCCACGACATCGAGCTCCCTCACGACTTTGACGAGCTCATCTACTCGCGCCGCCTGATGCTTCACATGCTCTTTGGAGCGGACCCGTCCACGTTCGCACGTGTCTACACCACCAAGGACGCCGCATGAGTGCGAAGAAGCCGCCCCGCCTCGCAGGACTGGGGCGTCGCAAGAAACTCGTCGTTGTCTGTCTGGCTATCGTCTGCGCCCTCATCGCCGTAGGGCTATACGCCTGGCAGTCGCAGCCCGTGCCCGAAGCGGGTGCCTCAGTCACGACGGCAGAGGGTAAATCGCGACAAGAAATCCAAGATGAGCTCGATGCCATCGTCCGCGACAATATGATGACGATTTCGGTCGCACCGATCGCTCAGCTGCAGGAGGACGGCAAGCTACGCGTCAACGTGCAAAACGTCCAAGACAATAAATTTCCCCAGCGATTCCGCGTCATCCAAAACGACGAGACCATGTACGAATCCGGTGTGGTCGAGACCGGCAAGACAATCGAGACGTGCCCCGCCGGCGACATCAAAGAAGGCGAGGCATACATCGAGATCCAGGCACTCGATGCCAAGACCCTCGACAGCCACGGCAATCCGACACGTGTCAGGGTACGGGTTGAGCAAGCCGAGAACTAGCTTTTTCGGCCGACGCGGCACCGCACGCAATTCACCAGCATTCGTCCAATCATCGCGGGGACGGCCCGCGGCGAATAGAAAGGAACGACCATGGACATCACCAGGAACATGAACGGAGCCAGAGCGCTCGTCGTGGGCGCAGGGCTCGCGCTCGCGCTCGCAATGGGCGCCGCCCCGAC
>USFK01000080.1 GCA_900553935.1 uncultured Collinsella sp. | reverse complement strand
CTTCCGATCTGTAAGATCAAGAGTCTGGGAAACATGACTCTCAACTGTAATGTGAGCGTAAAGGACTGGACTCCTGTAACGATAGATGCAGACTTCAGCCATACCACACTGTGGGTAAACAAGACAAGCGCTCAAATAACCTCCATAGAGGAAGACTCTATTTCCTACAAGTCAAATTGGGTGAATGTGGAGTTTGGTTGCGATGCGATTGTTGATGGTAAGCCCCTCGTCGTTGTAGATAAAAGAGATGATGTCCGTCGCCAAGGAAATCGAACTCAAGGACAAGTTCGAAAACATGGGTGCCTCCATGGTGCGCGAAGTCGCCTCGAAGACGAGCGACAACGCCGGTGACGGTACGACCACCGCCACGGTGCTCGCCCAGGCCATCGTCGACGAAGGCATGAAGTTCGTCGCCGCTGGCATGAACCCGATGGACCTCAAGCGCGGCATCGACAAGGCCGTCAACGCCGCCGTCGCCGAGATGAAGAAGCAGGCCAAGCCGGTCGAGACCAAGGAGCAGATTGCTTCCGTCGGTACCATCTCCGCCGGTGACCCCGAGGTCGGCGAGAAGATCGCCGAGGCCATGGAGGTCGTGGGCAAGGACGGCGTCATCACCGTCGAGGATTCCCAGACGTTCGACATCACCATCGACACCGTCGAGGGCATGCAGTTCGACAAGGGCTACGTCTCCGCTTACTTCGTCACGGATAACGACCGCATGGAGGCCGTGATGAAGGATCCGTACATCCTCATCACCGACCAGAAGATCTCCAGCGTCCAGGACATCATGCCTGTTCTCGAGGCTGTCCAGCGCGCTGGCCGTGGCCTGCTCATCATCGCTGAGGACATCGATGGCGAGGCTCTGCCGACCCTCGTCCTCAACAAGATCCGTGGTGCCCTCAACGTCTGCGCCGTCAAGGCCCCGGGCTACGGCGATCGCCGCAAGCGCATCCTGGAGGACATCGCCGTCCTCACCGGTGGCCAGGCTGCTCTGGACGAGCTGGGCGTGAAGGTTGCTGACATCACCGCCGATATGCTCGGTACCGCTAAGTCCGTCACTATCTCCAAGGACAACACCGTCGTCGTCGGCGGCGCTGGCTCCAAGGAGGCCATCGACGCCCGCATCGCTCAGATCAAGGGCGAGATGGAGAACACCACCTCTGACTTCGACCGTGAGAAGCTCCAGGAGCGCCTGGCCAAGCTCTCCGGTGGCGTTGCCGTCATCAAGGTCGGCGCTGCTACCGAGTCCGAGCTCAAGGAGATCAAGCACCGCGTCGAGGACGCCCTGCAGGCAACCCGCGCTGCTGTCGAGGAGGGCATTGTCGCCGGTGGCGGCGTCGCCTTCATGGACGCTGCTCCTGCGCTCGACGCCGTTGAGCTCGACGACCCCGAGGAGAAGATCGGTGTCGACATCGTCAAGAAGGCTCTGACCGCTCCGGTCGCCACCATCGCCAAGAACGCTGGCTTTGAGGGCGCTGTCGTGGTCGACAAGGTTGCCGAGCTGCCCGCCGGCCAGGGTCTCAACTCTGCCAACGGCGAGTGGGGCGATATGATCGAGATGGGCGTCCTCGACCCCGTCAAGGTCAGCCGCGTCACCCTGCAGAACGCTGCTTCTGTCGCCAGCCTGATCCTCATCACCGAGGCTACCGTCTCCGATGTGCCCAAGAACACTCAGCTTGAGGACGCTATCGCTGCTGCTACCGCTGGTCAGCAGGGCGGCGGTATGTACTAAGGCCGACAAGGTCTAGAACTCCCACCGGGAATCCGGGGGCGTGACGGGGCTTCTCTCCGGAACGTCCTCGGACATGCAAAGAGGCTTCGCATCGCGCTTCGCGCTGCGGAGCCTCTTTGCGTCCTGCGGAATGTTCCGGAGAGAAACCCCGTCACGCCCCCGGATTCCCTGCGTTTACGGCCTTGAGGTCGGCGTGGGCGGAGGACTTGGTTGTTGGGAATACGTGTCCCGGTCGCTGTTTCGCGGCTTTGCCGCGAAAGGCGCGCTACTTTGGGATGGGTGGGGAACGCGGCTGCTGCGGCAACTGATCCCCGCCACAAATTACCCTTGGCATACTTGCATGAACGATTGCTCGTGCTACACTTGCAATTGCTGTTTCAGGGCGGGGTGAAATTCCCCACTGGCGGTAAATCGGGCGGTGCCAAAGGGGTGCCGTGGCGTAGGCGAGGCGTCTGCGACCGAGCCGATGAGTCCGCGACCCGTGTGTGCGTTGGTTCGCATGCCGGCTGAACTGGTGAGATCCCAGTACCAACGGTTAGAGTCCGGATGAAAGAGGCAGGTGATCTTATGTCTGAACAGTCGCAGCATATCCATTTTGAGAACACGAATAGGTGGAGCACCAAACAGCTCGTTACCATGGCGTTGATGTGTGCCTTGAGCGCGTTGTTTATGTATGTGCAGCTACCCATCCTTCCCTCCGCGCCGTTTTTGACGTATGACCCGTCGCTGGTGCCGGCGATGGTGTGCGGGTTTGCGTATGGCCCCGGTGCCGGTACCGCTGTTGCCGCTATGGCGATCGTTATCCATGCGCTCACCACGGGTGACTGGGTCGGCGCGCTTATGAACCTGGTTGCCACGCTGGGCTACATTCTGCCCGCGGCCATCGTCTACCAGAAGATGCATACCTATAAGGGTGCCGTGATTGGCCTGGTGCTCGGCGTCATTGCCGCTACGGCGTTGTCTATGGTCGCAAACCTTACCATTGGCGTATGGTTCTGGTATGGCTCGGTCGATGTGATCGCCCCGCTCATGGTTCCTGCCGTGCTGCCGTTCAACCTTATCAAGACCGTCCTTAACTCGGTATTGACACTTGCGGTGTACAAGGCGGTCTCCAACCTCATCACGCCTAAAAAGGACCAGGTCAAAGGCCGCGCATGATTGAGTGTCAGGGCGTTTCCTTTAGCTATGACGGTGCCGTACCGGCACTCGACGGCGTCGATCTGAACATCGAGGACGGGGAGTTTTTCTGTATCCTCGGTGGCAATGGGTCGGGCAAGTCGACGTTTGCCAAGCATCTGAATGCGCTGCTGCAGCCCGATGCGGGCACGGTACGCATCAACGGCATGGATGCGTCCGATCCCGAGCTGGTCTACGACATTCGTTCGACCGCGGGCATGGTATTCCAGAATCCCGATGACCAGCTGGTGGCAACGCTTGTCGAAGATGATGTTGCGTTTGGTCCCGAAAACCTTGGCGTGCCATCTGCACAAATTGCGCAGCGTGTACGCGAGGCGCTGAAGGGCGTGGGCCTGGTGGGCTTTGAGCGCCACGAGACCCATGCGCTTTCGGGCGGTCAAAAGCAGCGTGTGGCGCTTGCCGGTGTGCTCGCCATGGAACCGCGCGTGCTCATTTTGGACGAGGCGTCCTCGATGCTCGATCCGCGCGGGCGCAAGGGCCTTATGAAGGCCTGTCACGTGCTGCACGAACGCGGCATGACCATCGTGATGATTACGCACTTTATGGAAGAGGCCGCCGAGGCCGATCGTGTCGCGGTGTTTCGGGCGGGGCGCGTTGCCATGCTCGGTACGCCCGAGGAGATTCTGACGCGGGCAGATGGGCTCGTGGAGCTCAACCTGGATATGCCGGCGTCGTGCTGCTTGGGCATGGCGCTTCGTGCGAAGGGCGTGCCCGTTCATGCGCAGGTGCGCGAGGCGGATATGGTCGCCGAGATTGCGCAGGTATATGCCGACCGGAGTGGGGAAGACACCGCAGGGCGGCCTTCTGCATCCGATTCTCGTGTGCTCGACAACGCCTCCTCTGCAACCGACGGGACAGCCGCGTCGGAGCCCGTCATCGAGATTTCGCACCTCTCGCATAGTTACTCGCTGAGCGCCCGCGAGCGCCGCCGCTGGCATAAGCGCTCGGCCGTTGCAGGCAAATCGAGCAAACAGGCTCTCTGGGGAAACGACCCCAGCAGCCCGTGGGCGCTGCGCGATGTATCGCTGACGGTGCGTCGCGGCGAGTTCCTGGGCTTAGCAGGTCATACCGGTTCGGGTAAGTCGACGCTGGTCCAGCATCTCAACGGTTTGATTCGCCCCCAGGAGGGTTCCGTTTACGCGTTGGGGCTCGACCTGGCAAACAAGAAAGACGCCGCCGCGGTTAAGGCCAAGGTCGGCGTGGTGTTTCAATATCCCGAGCGTCAGCTGTTTGCCGAAACCGTGACGCAGGACGTGGCGTTTGGCCCGCACAACCTTGGCTTGCCGCAAGATGAAGTCGACCGTCGCGTCGAGTCGTCGCTCTCGCGCGTGGGCCTCGACCTTTCCACGGTCGGCGACAAGAGTCCCTTCGAGCTTTCGGGCGGTCAGCAACGGCGCGTGGCATTCGCCGGTGTGCTCGCCATGGAGCCCGAAGTCCTGGTGCTCGATGAACCCATGGCGGGGCTCGATCCGGCGGCGCGCAGTGATTTCCTGGAGCTCATCGATCGACTTCACCATGGGGGCCTGACCGTCGTCATGGTCTCACACAGTATGAATGACCTGGCCAACTGCTGCGACCGCATCGTCGTGATGAACGAAGGTGCGGTGTTTGCCGAGGGAACCCCCGCGCAGGTGTTTGCACATGCCGATGAGCTCAAGTCGATCGGCTTGGGCGTTCCCGCCGCCCAGCGCATGGCTTTGGCGCTCGCGGAAGCGGGCGTGCCGCTGCGTTGCGGCGGGCTCTATACGGTTGAGTCGTTGGCCGACGAGTTGGCAAATTTGCTGATCGGTCGCTCAGACGGTTCTTCTAACGTCTCGGACATTGCTAAATCCAAGACGGTCGCGCGAGAGGAGGGCTGCTAATGGAGGCGTTTTCGTTTGGCAGTTACTATCCCGGCGATAGTGCGATCCATCGCCTGGATCCGCGCACCAAGCTGCTCCTGGGCTTTGTGTTTTTGATCACGACGCTGACCGTCGGCGGCTTCCGCGGACTGGCCCCGGTCGCAATTTTCGTCGTGCTGATCTATGCCGTGTCCCGGGTGCCGTTGCGCCGGGTCCTATCATCGATGGCACCGCTGCTGGCAATCGTCGTCGTGGTCGCGGTGCTCAACTTGTTTACCGATCAGAGTGGGCGCATCCTGTGGCAGCTCGGCTTTCTGCAGATAAGCGAGGGCTCACTGCGTTCTGCCGCCTTTATGGCGTGCCGCCTGACGTTGATGATGTCCGGCATGAGCGCCATTACGCTCACCACGCCCACGCTCGACCTCACCGCGGGCTTTGAGCGCCTGCTCGCGCCGTTTGCGCGTGTGGGACTTCCTGCGCACGAGCTCGGCATGATCATGGGTATCGCGCTACGCTTTATGCCGCAGTTTGCCACCGAGATGAAGCAGACGGCCGATGCGCAGGCAAGCCGCGGTGCACGCGTGACGGGAGGTCCGCTCGGCGGCGTGCGTATGCTCGGCAGTGTGGCGATTCCGCTGTTCACGGGCGTTTTCCGCCATGCCGAGACGCTGTCTGCTGCCATGGATGCACGCTGCTATCACGGTGAGCAGGGCCGCACGCGCCTGCATGCGCTTGCATTTCGCCGCGGGGATGCGCTGGCTGCGGTGGTGACGGCGCTGCTGCTCATCTGTGTCATCGTCATCAACCTTCAACTTGTTTAGGCGCGATTCGAGCGCAAGAAAGGGGTCCCTATGACCGACAACGATCGCACGGCTCAGCTTGAGCGCGCCTGTTCATATCTCAGGCGCATTCCGGCGTGGTATCTGGCCACGACCGATGTGGCCGACGGGCATCAGCCTCGTGTGAGGCCGTTTTCTTTTGCCATGGTCGATGACGGTAAGTTGTGGTTTTGCACGTCGCGCGACAAGGACGTGTGGGCGGAGCTGAGTGCGAATCCCAAGTTTGAGCTCTCGGGCTGGAAGCCGGGGGAATGTTGGATCGTATTGACCGGCGAAGCCGCACTTGAGGACGACGCAGTTGCGAGCGACAAGGTGCGTCAAGCGGGTTTTAAGCACATGGTGGGCATTGGCGAGGAACACGAGAGTGCCAACGACGGCCGCCTTGCTTTCTTTTCGGTCCGCAACATTGCCGCGCGCTTCTGTGATATCGACGGCAGCGAGGAGCGCCTGGAGCTCTAGCGCGTCTCAAATTAACTACCCGTTCCGAATTAGCTAGCGCCAGGAGGACACATGGACGGATTGAATACGGTGTTGGAGTATCTGACGTCGGTGCCGGCATGGTATTTGGCGACGAGCGTTGACGGACAGCCTCATGTGCGTCCGTTTTCGTTTGCGCAGATCCAGGATGGCAAGCTGTGGTTTGTAACAGCGCGCACCAAAGATGTGTGGCAAGAGCTGCTGCAAAACCAGCGCTTTGAGGCCACGAGTTGGTGGCCGGGCCATGGCTGGCTCATCTTGCGCGGGCGTGCCGGCTTGGATGACCGGGCTTTAGGCGAAATGCGCGAAGCCGGGTGGAAGCATCTAGAGCACCTGGGCGAGCACTATGAGGGGCCTAACGACCCCACGCTCGTCTTCTTTAGCGTCGAGGATCCCGAGGCTTTTATCTGCAATCACGACGAATG
>USFK01000079.1 GCA_900553935.1 uncultured Collinsella sp. | reverse complement strand
GATCAAAATCTCGGCACCCTTGGTGTTGACCTGGAAAAACGACGGGGCAGACAAGCGCATCTGACCCTCGGCGATATTCTCGGTCCATGAGCCCTCTCCGGCGAGCATTTCGACCTTGGAGACACGGCGGGCCTTCTTTTCGCCCTTGCTCATCACGCGCACGATGCTCGTGGGATGAGCGGCGTCCGCCAGCACGCGGGAGACTTGCGAGCGCGGAAAAGAGCCTGTAGGCGTCCAGAGTGCGACCTCGAGTGCCTTGGTACGGCGCGATGCACGAATGCCCACGCGTTCGAGTCCCAAGTCATGGCTGCCGCTTAGATAGTTGAGTGCGCCGACGACCGATTTGAGCGCCTTCGGGAAGCGCTTATCGAACAGCGGGCACGCATCGACGGTCACGATTTTGCTGGGGTCGACACCGTGCATGCCAAGGCGCACGCGACCGTTGACGACGGTCGGTTCGAGCTCGATTTTATTGCGGTAGCCCCAGTCGTCCTTGGTGTGGCAGATGGGCTGTACCAACTTATCGACCTGCTCAGGAGCGAACTTGCCGATGCGCTCGAGCGTGGAGCGCAGGTTTTGCTCCTTGGCGGCGAGCTGTGCCGTGCGTGAGAGATTGCCCCACGAACAACCGCCGCAGATGCCAACGAAGGGGCAGGGGGGCTGAATGCGATCGGGGCTCGGCTCCAGAATCTCGGTCGTGCGGGCGCGCATGAACGACTTGCCGTCCTGTACGACCTCGGCCTCGACGGTGTCGCCTGCCACGGCGCCCTGCACAAAGACGGCCTTGCCGTTGTCGGCGTGCGCCAGCCCGTCGGCGCCGTAGGTCATCGATTCTATAGTGAGCTTCATATCCCTGCCTGTCATTCGTGTTGTTGCTCGCACCATGGTAGCAGGGAAAAGCGCCCCGCATCCGAGGCTTTCCTCAAATGCGGGGCGCTTCTACAAACTGCTTCTACAAACGACTATTTCGTCTTGCCGGTAATGAGCGTCTTAAGACCCAGGCCGATCAGGCCCAAGCCCATGCGCACACGACCGGGGCGATGGCGCTCGATGGCCTTGGTCTTGCCGGCGGGCTTATCGCGACGGGCGCTCGTCTCGGGTGCGGGCTTAGCTGCCTGCGGCTCGGGCTGAGGTGCAGGTGCGGGCTCGGGCTCAATGACGGTCGCCTGGACCTTCTGAACCTCGGGTGTGGCCGGCTGCGGCTTAGGAGCAGGGGCGCGCTTTGCCTCAATGACGGGCTCGGGCGCAGCCTCGGCGTTGCGATAGGCACGCTCCAGCAGGGCTTCCTGCGAGTTGAAGGGTTTCTCTCCCTCTGCGCGCTCCACGGGGACCCAGGTGCCGTCGCTCGTGAGGCTGCGGGCCTTCACGTTGTCGCGCAGCTGCATGCCCATGTACTCGTGCACCAGGGCGCGGCAGGTGGGGTCGAGCACGGGGAAGGCGATCTCCACGCGGTGCTCGGTGTTGCGCGTCATCATGTCGGCCGAGCTCAGATAGATCATGTCCGAGTCCACGCCAAAGGCGTAAACGCGCGCATGCTCCAAAAAGCGTCCGACGATAGAACGGACATGCACGTTCTCGGTCTTGCCAGGAACGCCCGGCTTGAGGCACGAGATGCCGCGGATGATCATGTCCACGCGGACTCCTGCGCACGATGCCTCGGCGATCTTGTCGATGACCTCGCGGTCGGTGAGCGAGTTGAGTTTAAAGAACACGCGGGCGGGCTCGCCGGCGAGGGCGCGCTGGATCTCGCGGTCAAGCCCGCGCATGATGAGCGGTTTCAGTCCGACGGGCGCCACACCCAGGAAGCGGTAATCGCCGCGCAGGTTGCCCAGCGACAGGTTGCGGAAGAACAGGTTGGCGTCCTCGCCGATGCCGGGGTGAGCGGTCATGAGCATAAAGTCGCTGTAGAGTTTGGCCGTCTTCTCGTTAAAGTTGCCGGTGCCCAGCAGCGTCAGGCGCGTTAGCGCCATGCCCTCGCGATAGGTGAGCTGGCAGATCTTGGAGTGGCACTTAAAGCCCTCGGAGCCGTAGATGACGGTGCAGCCGGCCTCTTCCAGGCGCTCGGCCCACTCGATGTTGTTCTGCTCGTCAAAGCGCGCGCGGAGCTCCATGAGCACCGTGACCTCTTTGCCGTTCTCGGCGGCATCGATCAGTGACTCGCACAGGCGGCTCTGCTTGGCCACGCGGTAGAGCGTGATGCGCAGTGAGATGCACTCGGGGTCGTAGGCGGCCTCGTGTACCAGGTCCAGGAAGGGGTTCATGGCCTCATAGGGATAAAAGAGCAGCTTGTCGTGCTGAAGTACCTGCTCGCGGATGGAGCGGGTCATATCGATGGTGGGGTTGGGCTGCGGCTTAAACGGCGTAAAGAGCAGCTCGTTGCGCAGGTGCTCGGGAATCTTGCTCTCAATGCCAAAGACGTAGCCCAGGTCGAGCGGGATATCGCAGGTAAAGACAGAGCGGCGCGAAAGCTCGAGCGCCTTGCGGATGGTCTTGAGCGTCGCCTTCTCGAGCGACCCCGAGACCGCGAGCACTACCGGCTGCAGACGTAGGCGCTTCTTGAGGATGCGCTTCATGTGCTGGCGGTAGTCCTCTTCCTCCTCGACGCCCTCGCCGTCCGGGTCGATGTCGGCATTGCGGGTGACGCGGATGAGCGCGCGGTCGAGCGGCTTATAGGAGCCAAAGCAG
This sequence comes from uncultured Collinsella sp., assembly GCA_900553935.1. Classification (GTDB taxonomy): domain Bacteria; phylum Actinomycetota; class Coriobacteriia; order Coriobacteriales; family Coriobacteriaceae; genus Collinsella. The sequence continues at coordinate 3,829 of USFK01000079.1, read as the reverse complement.
CTGTCCAGGCAGGCGAGGATGACGTCCTCGAGCAAGATGTAGGAGTAGGTGCCGGTGGGCGAGGGGATCTCGACCACGCGGTTCATCGAGGTGGGAATCTCGATAAGGCCCAGCAGACTCTCCTCGTCGGTGACGCCGTCCAGGCCGCAGGCCAGGTAGAGTGCGCCGTTGCGCAGGTTAGGGAAGGGGTGGCGCGGGTCAATCACCAGCGGTGAGATGACCGGCGACACGTAGGCCTGGAAGTAACGGGTTACAAAGGTGCGCTCCTCGGGCGTAAGCGAATCGATGCGGGCGCGGTGAACGCCCAGGGTGTCGAGCTTGCCCTCGATGCTCTTAAAGATGGACTCCCATCGGGTAAGGAGCCCGGGCATTTCGGCCATGACAGCATCGACCTGTTCGGAGGCGGTCATATTGCTCTTGTTGTCGACAGGCTGTTTTTTGAGCTCTGCCAGATCGGACAGGCCGCCCACGCGCACCATGAGAAACTCATCGAGGTTAGACTCGAAAATCGACACGAACTTTAGCCGCTCGAACAGCGGAACGGTCTCGTCGAAGGCTTCGTCAAGCACACGGTTGTCAAAGCGCAGCCAGCTGAGCTCTCGGTTCTGCGTGTACGAGAAGTCGCGCGGCGGCTTACGCAGCTTTGCAGCGGCTTGCTTTTTTTCGATTTTGCTCGGCATATGCATCTGTCCGTTCAGTCCCCGTGGGGGACGGTTGCCTAACACTATTCACTATTGTCTCAATTTAGTCGACCTATGGCACGGACGTATCGCGTGAACGGTATCTTTACCTATTTCTTACGATGCCCGGCCATAGAACGAACGCTCGCGACGCTATTGCTAGCGTTCAATATTCTCACTCAACTGATAAGGATGCGTGAATAAGAATGATGGCAAGCTGAATATCATTGAATTCGGTCCAAAACGTGGGCTAGCTTCATTTATATACATAAAACCGTTTTACCTATGCAATTCTGAATCATGGATTTATAGATGCGATGGGGGATAATTTATAGGAAAAAGAGCGTTTACCTTTGAAAAGATACTTTAGAGCGCCGAAGTGCATCATGGGGGAATCATATGCGATATACCGTTCATCGCACTTTGTTGACCGTTCGGGGGTGAGGTGGAATTGCGGGTGGAATTTGGATATAACTAGAGCTGTCAGCAAGCAGCGCCCGTTACGGAAGGGCGCTGATAGATTCGGCCGAAAGGCCCGAAAGAAAGGTAGGAGGCCATGACGAAAGGTCTGCACGTGCCTTCCGAGATCGGCAAGCTCAGGAAGGTCTGCCTGCACCGTCCCGGCGACGAGCTCCTCAACCTGCCGCCCGACGAGCTCGAGCGACTCCTGTTCGACGACGTCCCGTTCCTGGAGGTCGCGCAGCAGGAGCACGACACCTTCGCCCAGATCCTGAGGGACCAGGGCGTGGAGGTGCTCTACCTCGAGAACCTCGTCGCAGAGGTGTTCGACCAGGTCCCCGGCGCCCGCGCCGAGTTCACCGACCAGTACATCGCCGAGGCAGGCATCCGCGGCCAGCACATGCCGCAGATCGTCCGCGAGAAGCTGGACTCCATCGAGGACAACCTCGAGTTCGTCAAGAAGACCATGGCCGGCATGACCAAGGCCGAGATCGACATGCCCCTCACGGCGTCCACGACCCTCGACTCCCTGGTCAACTCCGAGTCCGAGTCCGACCTGATCATCGACCCGATGCCCAACCTCTACTTCACCCGCGACCCGTTCGCGGTCGTCGGCGAGGGCGTCAACCTCAACCGCATGTACTCGGTCACCCGCAACCGCGAGACCCTGTACGGCAAGTACGTCTTCAAGTACCACCCCGACTACAAGGACGTCTCCCTGTACTTCCGCCGCGACTGCCAGTTCCACACCGAGGGCGGCGACGTGCTGAACATCAACGAGAAGACCCTCGCTGTCGGCATCTCCCAGCGCACCCAGGCCGCGGCCATCGACGTCATGGCCCAGAACATCTTCTGGAACTCCGACTCCAAGGTCGAGCGCATCCTGGCCTTCGACATCCCCGTCTCGCGCGCCTTCATGCACCTCGACACGGTCTTCACCCAGATCGACGTCGATAAGTTCACGATCCACCCCGCCATCATGGGCACCCTGCGCGTCTACGAGCTGACCGCCGGCAAGAACCCGGGCGAGGTCAACATCCGCCTGATCGAGGACACCCTCGAGCACGTCCTGGAGGACGCCACCGGCGTCGACCAGGTCAAGCTGATCCCCTGCGGCGGCGGCGACCCGATCGCGGCCTCCCGCGAGCAGTGGAACGACGGCTCCAACACCCTGTGCGTCGAGCCCGGCAAGATCTGCGTCTACGCCCGCAACACCGTCACCAACGACGTGCTGTACAAGGAGGGCCTGGACCTTCTCGTCGTGCCCTCCGCCGAGCTCTCCCGCGGCCGTGGCGGCCCGCGCTGCATGAGCATGCCCTTCTGGCGCGAGGACCTCTAAGGTTTTCAAAGACCCGTACAGGTCTTAATACAAACATCTAGCTGACATTAGATGTCTCCCAATGGGACGGTGCGGTTCTTTCGCACCGTCCCATTCATGTTTATTGACGCTAAATTAAGATCAGATAAGGTGGCCATGGATATCAAGACAATTGGCGTTGAGGATTGGCTCAACGTTTGGGAGAAGAGTGCTACCTGGGATATCGCTCAGTCGACGATCTCGTCGCTGACCATGGGTGAGCTTCGCGCACTTGACGAGCAGGACGGTGCTACGTTCTACGAGCGCCTGGATCGCGAGAAGATGAATTACGGCTGGATCGAGGGTTCGCCGGAGTTTAAGGCCGAAGTCGCCAAGCTGTATCGTCGCGAGGTCAATACCGATCATATTTTGCAGACCAACGGCTGCACGGGCGCGAACCTCAACGCCATCATGGCCGTGGTCGAGCCCGGCGACCATGTGATTGCCGAGTGGCCCACCTATGCGCCGCTCTACGAGATTCCGCGAACGCTCGGTGCCGAGGTCGAGTACTGGGAGCTTCGCGAGGAGCTCGGCTGGAAGCCCGATATCGAGGAGCTCAAGCGCCTGGTTCGGTCCACCACCAAGCTCATCTGCATCAACAACGCATCGAACCCCATCGGTACCGTGCTCGATGCCGATACGCTCGGCCAGATTGCCGAGATCGCCCGCTCGGTGGGCGCCTATGTGCTGTGCGACGAGGTGTATCTGCCGCTCGAGAACACCGAGTCCTTTATATCGATGGCCGACGTGTACGAGAAGGCCATTGTCACCAACTCGGTGTCCAAGACCTATTCGACGCCTGCGGCTCGCGTGGGCTGGGTCGTGGCCGACGAAGAGGTCTCCAACCGCATCCGCACCTATCGTGACTACACCATGATCTGCGGCGGCGTGTTCAACGACGCCCTGGCGACCTACGTGCTCGAGCACAAGGATAAGATCCTTGGGCGCAACCGCAAGATCGTGTTTGGCAACCGTGATATCGCTCAGGCATGGATCGATGCGCAGAGCCGCGTCTCTTGGACGGCGCCGCAGGGCGTATCCACCTCGTTTATCCAGCTGGATATTCCCGAGAACGATGAGGAGTTCTGCAAGCGCCTGTTGGCCGAGAGGGGAGTGCTGCTGGTTCCCGGCAGCCGCTTTGAGCTTCCCTGCGGCGCGCGTCTGGGCTACTGCGCGAGCGAAGACGTTCTTCGCGAGGGCCTGAGGCTTCTGGGCGAGGCGCTGGCGGAGTTTGATCGCTAGCCACTTGAGGCTTTCGAGGGCCTAAACCTTACTGGGCCCTCGATGTACCGAATGCAGACCCGCTCCCTTTGGGGGAGCGGGTCTGTTTATC
>USFK01000078.1 GCA_900553935.1 uncultured Collinsella sp. | reverse complement strand
TCGCTCGACTGGCGCGACTGGTGGTGCTCTGACGACGCGCAGATCTACCAGTTCATCGGTCAGGATAACATCTATTTCTACTGCATCGCGCAAACCGCCATGTGGGAGGCCCTGGGTTGGGACCTTACGCAGAGCACCGTCAGCGCCTGCTATCACCTGCTCTACATGGGCAAAAAGGCCAGCTCGTCCTCGCAGACGCCTCCCCCGCCGGCAGACGACCTGCTCAACCACTACACCTGCGAGCAGATGCGCGCGCACTGGCTGTCGCTCGGCCTATCCGAGAAGCCGGTGAGCTTTAGTCCCAAGGCATACGACACGCGTGTGACCGGCAAGGACAAGGACGGCAACGAGGTGCGTGCCTGCGACGACAAGCGCGTTATCGATCCGGCCCTTAAGGAGAGCGCCCTTTTGACCGGCGTGTTCAACCGCCTGGCCCGCAGCTGCTTCTACGGCGTCGCCGCCAAGGAGGGCGACGAGAGCCCCTATCGCAACGGCTGCATCCCCGCCGGCGCCGCCTCCGCCACTGTGGTCGAAGCCGCCGAGCAGGCAGCTCTCACCTTTGAGCAAGCCATGTACAAGTTCGAGACGCACCGCGCGCTCGCCGTGTGCGACGACTACCTGCGTGCCGCCAACAAGCGCTGGAGCGACGCCTCCAAGGCCGCCAACAAGCTCGAGGGCGAGCCGGCCAATGCAGCAATGACGCAGTCCCTCGTCGACGCCTTTACCGAGCTGCGCGTGGCGACCGTGCTCATGCACGGCATTGTCCCGGCCGGCTGCGAGCTCATCTGCGAGTACTTCGACGTCGATCCGGTCGCCTTCTTTAGCTGGGATAACATCTTCGCCTCCACGGACGAGTTTGTGGAGAGCCTGGGCGAGAAGCCCGGCGAGCACCGCGTGAAGCCGCTGCCCCCGCGCTTCGACTTCTTTAGCAAGCACGAGAGCCAGTACTAGGCAACCGGCAGAGCCTAGGTGGAACAGGAAGGAAAGACGGATGTCCAAGCCGCGTCGTCGTAAGCAGAAAAAGCAGGTCAAGGCCGAGCTCAAGCTCAGGCAGTTTGCCGCCACCGAGCTTTCCGACCAGCTTGCCGCCCAACCCTCCGCCGCCGACCTGCCGCGCTTTATGGTCGACACGGTCGCCGGCGCCTATGCCCCCACTGACGCTCAGCTCATGATCGAAGGCTTTGGCGCCGCAGCCACACGCCCAGTCACACTGCGCGCCAACACGCTCAAGGCAACCGCCGAGGACATCGGCGCCGCACTCGACGAGGCCGGCATCGCGCACCAAACCGTTACCTGGTATCCGGACGCCTTCATCCTGCCCGAGGCCCAGGTGGCCGACCTGTGGGACCTCGACATCTACCGCGACGGCAAAATCTACTTGCAAAGCCTGTCGTCCATGATGCCGCCGTTGGTCCTGGGCGCCCAGGCAGGCGAGGACATCCTGGACATGTGCGCAGCCCCCGGTGGCAAGACGACGCAGATCGCCGCCCTCACGCAGGGCCAGGCGCACCTTACCGCCTGCGAGATGAGCATTCCCCGAGCCGAGAAGCTCGAAGCCAACCTCCACCGCCAAGGCGCAAAAAACGTGCCCGTCATGCGTATTGACGCACGCGAGCTCGACGAGTTCTTCCGCTTTGACCGTATCCTGCTCGACGCTCCCTGCACCGGCACGGGCACCGTCATCAGCGGCAACGAGAAGAGTCTGCGCGGCCTGACCGAGCAGCTGCTTTGCAAGTGCGCCCGCTCGCAGCGAGCACTTCTGGACCGCGCCATGGGTGCCCTCAAACCGGGCGGCACGCTCGTCTATTCCACTTGTTCGATTATGCCGCAGGAAAACGAGGACGCCTTGCAAGAGGCCCTCGACAAGCACATGGACTGCGAGCTTATCCCCCTCGATGGCACGCCGAGCGAAAGTGAAAAGCGCCGCGCCCAGGAAGCTGGCGAAGAGCCACGCGTCGAGAGCAACGCCCTTACCGTGGCCATCGCCGCCGGCCACGTCTCGTCCGTCACCAACGGTATGCCCGGCACGCTGACCATTCCGCCCAGCCGCGACTTTGAGGGCTTCTACATCGCCTTGATCCGAAAACGCAGCTAGCGCACGGATTCAAAACTCAACAAGCTATCTCTGTGCGCGCTTGTCCTGCTGGTCACGGTGCTGCTTAAGTGCCTCGCGTTCCTTGCGCTTGGCTCTTTTGCCTTTAATGGCCGTAACCACCAAGTAGATGACCGCGGCGGCTACGATTGCGCCCACACACAGGCCAATCGAGCCCAACATTGCTGTGAATTCCATTCCGCGTCACCTCTCTTTTAAACGGGACTTTCAAGATAGCACCTCAATACCCGCCACCACAGCTCCTTCACGTTCGCCGGCCCTTCGGTCTAACGGATGGCACGGCGGGGAAAAATCAACTCGTCAAACGATTTAGCAAGCACAACGCTGCCGGCACCTTGCAGGCCACCATCGCATAGAATCGAGGATCCATGGATACCCTCAACGACCTAAACGAGCGCGTCGACGCCTTCGTCGGCACCAGCTCCTTCGACACGCCGGTCACGGCAAACGACCAAGCCCCCATCGATGTTCCTGCCGAGGTTCACGAGGACATCGTCGCCTCGGTCGATTTTTCCGAGGTCGAGCTCGCAGACGAGTTCACCGAGCCCCAGGTAGCCGTGACCCCCAACGGACTGCTCCCCATGGAGCCGCTGCCCATCGACGGGCGTTTGCGCAAGGCTGCCCTCCGTATGCCCGACGAGATCGAGGAGGCCAGCGGCTTTACGCTCTTTGGCCGCCGCATCAAGTCGCTCATCTACACTACCGACGTCGCGGTCATCCGCAACTCCAACGCCGATGCCGTCTTTGCCGTTTACCCCTTCACGCCACAGCCGGCCATTACGCAGGCGCTGTTGACCGTCGCCGAGTGCCCGGTCTTTGTAGGCGTGGGCGGTGGCACCACCACCGGTAAGCGCTCCGTGCAGATGGCGGCCGTCTCCGAGATGCAGGGCGCGGCGGGCTGCGTGGTCAACTCCCCCGCCACTGCCAAAATGGTCGAGCACATCACCAACATCGCCGACATCCCCGTCATCGCCACGGTCGTTCGCTGCGACGACGATGCTCACGCCAAGGTGCGTGCCGGAGCCAAGATCCTCAATATCGCAGCCGGCAAGAACACGCCCCAGGTCCTGCGCGAGCTGCGCGAGCACTATCCCAACCTGCCGCTCATCGCACCGGGCGGCAAAACACCCGAGAGCATCCGCGAGACCATCGCCGCCGGCGCCAACGCCATCATCTGGACACCGCCTTCGGCCCAGCAGCTGCAGACCGACATGATGCAGCGCTACCGCAAGATGAAAGAAGACGCCACGCCTGTCATCTCGCACGACGATGTGCCCATTATCGACCAGGTCGCCGCCGCCGAGGTCAGCCAGGTCGAGAACATGAATCCCGACGTGCCGATTCCCGACGAAGTCATCGAACGCGTCGCATCGATCCACGATCATATCGAGGAACGTCGTGCCAACCGTGGACTCAAGCCCTCGTTGCACGGCTTCTTCTTCCGCGGAAAGAAACGCTAGCCGCAACAGCAAGGCCCGCCCCGCAAACGTGAGGCGGGCCGCTTTCGTTTGAGCAATCATGCGGCGACGTGATGAGGTAAATTAATCCACGCGCTTGTCGCCCATAAAGAAGAGCGCCACCGTACCTGGTCCGGTGTGCGAACCGATCAGAGCACCGATATTGTTGATCTCAATCTTGCCTTTGAGCTGCGGAACTTGTTCCTCAATCAGCGCCGCAACGGCCTCAGCGTCCTCGCGGCACGCCGAGTGCGACATGATGCACTTACCCGAATAATCCGCACCGTCCTGCACGTGTGCCATCATGGTCTTAGACATCTCGGAAATCGCGCGCTTCTTAGTGCGAATCTTCTCACGTGGCGACAGCCCACCTTCGCAATCGACCGTCATAAGCGGGCAAATCTTAAGCGCCGTGCCGATGATCGCGCTCGCAGCCGAAATGCGACCGCCGCGCAGGTAGCTCGACAGATCGGTCGAGAAGAACCAGTGGTGCAGGTTGAGCTTGTGCTCCTCGATCCAGGCAGCCGTCTCGTCGAGTGAAGCCCCGCTATCGCGCACGTCGGCGGCACATTCCGCCAGCAGGCCAAAGCCCGAAGACGCCGCCAGCGAATCGATGACGCGCACCTTGCCGCCCTGGGGATAGCGATCGGCGAGCATCTGCGCCGCAACGCAAGCCGAGCCATACGTGCCCGAAATACCCGACGACAACGTCAGGTGCAGCACGTCTTTACCCTCGGCAACAAGCGGCTCCCAAAACTCCTCGTACTCACCCACGCTCACCTGAGACGTCTTGGGCATGGCGCCCGCGGATATCTGGGCAAAAAACTCGTCCGGCGTAATCGACTGATACAGATCGTCCGTATAGACAACATCGTCGATCTCGTAATGAAAACACACGACAGGGATATTGCGCGATTCAAAGAACTCCCGAGTTCGATCGGCGGCGGATTCACAGGTCAGGACAAAATCACTCATATGAGGCTCCTTACTCATTGCTGCGCAAATTATCGCACAGTGAGCCTATATACGGTACATATGTCCACTATTTACCAAATCGAACCAATAATAGCGAACATCTTTACCACCATCGTCTCCACCGACCCCACGCATAAATATCTGAGAAAACACCTTCTGTCGTCTCCACCCAACCGCCATATCTACCTCAACTAAATCGATTTACCAAACCGTTCGGCCAACAATTCGACCTCCCACCCCCAATCGAAACAAAAGCGGCGCATACTGATAAACGTTTGACGCTGTTTATCAGTTTTACCAACCCCATCGGAAGGTGTTTCATGGTCGCATTCGATCGCAATCCGCAAGACTTCAAGTATCTGCGTCTGCTGTCGAAACAATTTCCCACCGAGCAATCCGCGTTTACCGAGATCATCAATCTCTCGGCCATCCTCAACCTGCCCAAAGGCACTGAGCATTTTATGAGCGACGTGCATGGCGAGTACGAAGCCTTTATGCACATCCTCAACAACTGCTCGGGCGTCGTGCGCGAGCATGTCGACGAGATTTTTGGCGACACGCTCACCTTTGACGAGAAGGGCGAGCTGTGCACGCTCATCTACTACCCGCACGAGAAGATCGAGCTGGTCCGCAGCCAGCGCGAGGACTCGCCCACCTGGTACAAGACGATACTTGACCAGCTCATCATGGTTGCCCGGTCGCTTTCGAGCCGCTATACGCGCTCCAAGGTGCGTAAGGCCATCCCGCGCGATTACGCCTATATCATCGACGAGTTGTTGCACACGCACCCGGACGAGAACAACTATCGCGTGCGCTATCACGAGCGCATCGTGGAGTCCATCCTGGAGACCGCAAGCGCCGACGACTTTATCGAGTCGCTTGCCTCGCTCATCAAGCGCCTGGCCGTCGACCACCTGCACCTGGTGGGCGACATCTTCGACCGCGGTGGCGGCGCGGCCAAGATTATGGACCGCCTGCTCACCTACCATTCACTCGACATCCAGTGGGGCAACCACGACCTGCTGTGGATGGGCGCTGCGGCCGGTGAGCCCGCCTGCATCGCCACGGTGCTGCGCAACAACCTACGCTACGACAACTACGAGATCCTGGAGAACGACTACGGCATCTCGCTGCGTGAGCTTGTCGCCTTTGCCGATGCCACCTACACCGCCGGTGAGTCCATCACCCCGCTGATCAAGGCCATCAACGTGCTGCTCTTTAAGCTCGAGGGTCAGATTATCCAGCGCCACCCCGAGTTCGACATGACCGACCGCCTGCTACTCGACAAGATCGACCACGACGCCGGCACGGTCACGCTCGCCGACGGCAGCGTGTGGCCGCTCACGACCAACGACTTCCCCACCGTCGACCCGACGGACCCCTATACGCTCACGCCCGAGGAGCAGCACATCATCGACAAGCTCGTGTCCGAGTTTATCACCGCCGATCACCTGCATCGCCATATCGATTTCCTCTATTCCCACGGCTCGATGTACAAGGTCGCCAACGGCAACCTGCTGTTCCATGGCTGCGTGCCACTCAACGAAGACGGCACCTTTAGCAGCATGAAATGCCTGGGCACCTGGCACGCTGGCCACGATTATCTCGATTTTTGCGACCACATCGCCCGCCGCGCCTGGCGCGTGGGCGACCGCGACGCTCTCGACTGGATGTGGTACCTGTGGATTGGCTTTAACTCACCCGCCAGCGGACGCCTGGTGCGCACCTTTGAGCGCGCCTATATCGCCGATAAGAGCACCTGGGTCGAGCCGATGGACCCGTACTTTACGCTTACCAAGTCGCCCTCGGTCTGCGACGACATCATGCGCGAGTTTGGTGTCGCGCCCATGGCATGTTCACCGACCGGCCACATCATCAACGGCCACACCCCCATCCACGTCAAGGAGGGGGAGAATCCGCTCAAGGCGCACGGCAGGCTGATTGTCATCGACGGCGGTTTCTGCCGTGCCTACCACGAA
>USFK01000077.1 GCA_900553935.1 uncultured Collinsella sp. | reverse complement strand
AACATCTCACCACTTGTTGCCTTCTGCATTCCAGATGCGATAGAAGAAACTGTTGCGTGGTGGGAAACGTGATGACAAGCGCCGGGCGCTTCTCCCTCATGGCAACTCCAACCAATACGCTACGGGCGCACGACGCGCACGGCCTGCTCCATCTTCTCCACGATCACGTACATGTTGGTGACCTCGCCCACCGCAAGCTGGTCTTTAATGCCATAGTGGTCGAGGCAGGTGCCACAGGTGAGGATTTCGACGCCCTGCTCAGCCAGCCCCTTCAGGTCGTCGAGTACCGGCGAGCCCTCGACGGTGAGCTTGGCTCCGCCGTTGTAGAACAGCATGGTCGCGGGCAGCTCCTCCTGCTGCGTCACGGCAAAGATGAAGGCCTTCATGAGCTTGTGGCCCAGCTCGTCGTCGCCGCGGCCCATGCAGTCGGTGTAGACGGAAATGACGAGCTCGCCCTTGCCGGTGCTGGCACCACAGAAGGCAGCGCCATCCTGCTCGGGATCGGCCACGGCAATGGCACCAGAGGTCGCCACGGTCACGTGCCACTCGGCGTCCGAGATCTTCTCGACCGAGGCCGTGCAACCCTTCTCCTGCGCCATCTTGGAGATGTTCTTGACGGCGGTCTCGTTATCGACCGAGGTCACCACGGCACCCTCGCCGTCAAGCTGTTTGAGTGCCTTAAGCGTCTTGACGACGGGCAGCGGGCAGGCATCGCCCATGGCATTGACTTCAATCTTGGTAGACATAGCAAATTCCTTTCGAAAGAGCCGTTCTAGAGAACGGCAAACAGTTACATAAACGTGCGGGCTAGCGAACAACGCGAACGGCAGGACCGCCTGGCACCGGCTCGCACACGCGACCGACGACGGCGGCGATACGTCCCTCGGCATGTAGACGGCGCGCAAGCTCATCCACATCGGCAGCAGGCGCCGCGATGAGCAGGCCGCCCGAGGTCTGCGGATCGTACAGCGCATCCAACATGCCCGGCTCCAGGTCCTCGTCGGCAGCCACGCGCGGGCCAAAGAAGTCCTGGTTGCGGTAGGAGCCAGCGGGGATAATGCCCAGACGCGCCATGTCGAGCACCTGGTCAAAGAGAGGCACCGCCCCCGACCCAAGCTCAATCTGCACGCCCGAGCCCTCGGCCATCTCGCACGCATGCCCAATCAGGCCAAAGCCCGTAATGTCGGTGCAGCCGTGAAGTTCGAGCCCCTCGGCCAAACGGATCGGGGCCTCGTTGAGGGTGCGCATAGAATCAAACATCCGGCTGGCCTCGTCCTGCTCGATGAGCTCGCCCTTAATGGCCGTGGTGATAATGCCCGAGCCGATCGCCTTGGTCAGCAGTAGGACATCGCCCACGCGCGCACCGCTGTTGGCGAGCATGCGGTCGAGTGGCACAAAACCGCTCACGGACAGGCCGTACTTGGGCTCGTCGTCGTTGATGGTGTGGCCGCCCGCGATGGTGCAGCCAGCCTCGACGCACTTGTCGGCGCCACCCGCCAAAATCTGCCCGGCAACCTCAACGCCCAGGCAATTGGGAATGCACAGCAGGTTCATAGCATGACTCGGTCGTCCACCCATGGCGTATATGTCCGACAGCGAGTTTGCCGCCGCGATCTGGCCAAACAGGAACGGGTCGTCGACCATCGGCGGGAAGAAGTCGATGGACTGCACGAGGCCCAGGTTATCGCCGACGCGGAAGACGCTCGCATCGTCGGAGGTATCGAACCCCACGAGCAGGTTGTCGTTATGCACATTGGGTAAGTCGCCCAGGACCTGGGCGAGGGCTCCAGGAGCCAACTTAGCGGCTCAACCAGAGGCAGCGGTCATCTGCGTGAGCTTGATGAAATCGTCAGCCATCGATCCCTCCTCTCATAGGTCAATCTTTTCCTCCCAGTATACGCATGGTGGCGCCGCGAGCGGGCGGCGTATCGCAACCCCTACGCGACGCAGCAGAAGGGACAAAGGGACTGTCCCTTTGTCCCATTATCGACAGACGAGATGGATTCTCTTGGCGTCGAAGTGCATGCGCAGGGTCTCGCCGGCCTGCGGCAGTTCGTCGGCAGCTATGTTTACCTTGTTGACCTTCCACTGCAGGCGCGTGGGTGCATCGACGCGCGGCACGTCCAGCAGCACCAGGCGCTCAAAGCGCGAATCGCTCACACGGGCCACATGTAAGTCGCAACTGTTGCGGCCCCGCTCAGCACGGTTATCAACGTGGAAGTAGCTCGCACGAATACCCAGGTACGCCACATCGTCGGGAACCTCGCGACCCACGTTAAAGGTCATGCCCCAGTCGAGGGCCTCAACTTCTTCGTCGCCGACTTTGCGCGCACGGCTTGTGTTCTTGCAACCCGTCAGGCGCAGTGCCGCCAGTGTCTGCGGGCAGCGAACCACGTCCTCGACAGAACCGACCTCCTCAACGCGCCCGTTGTGCATCACGCAGATGCGCTCGCACAGGCGGCATGCCTCATCGATGTCGTGGCTCACGTAGAGCACGGTACGGTTGCAGACGTCGAACAGATCGAGCATGTTCTGTTCGAGGGCGCTCTTAAGATACGCATCGAGCGCGCTCATGGGTTCATCGAACATAAAAATGCCCGGGTGTGCCGCCACCATGCGCGCAAGCGCCACGCGCTGCTGCTGACCGCCCGAGAGGCGCGCGGGATAGCGGTCGGCAAAATCGGCCAGACCAAAAATGCCCAGATAGCGCTCGGCGAGCTTTTTGCGCGCCGCAACGTCACCCGCAGCCTTTACGCCAGCACAAACGTTATCGGCAACCGTCATATTGGGGAACAGTTGATAGTTTTGGAACAGCAGGGCGCATTTGCGCTCCTGGGGCGACAGGTTGATGCCCGCCGCCGAGTCGAAAAAGGTCACGCCGTTGACGACAATCTTGCCCTCGTCGGGCGTCTCCACACCGGCAATGCAGCGTAGCGTACAGCTCTTGCCGCAACCCGAGGCGCCCAGCAGTGCCACACGTTCCTCGCCAGCCTCAAGCTGCATATCGAGCATAAACCCGGGATAGCGCTTTTTGATGTCCAGAACGAGCGACATGGTCTATCGACCTCCCTGCAAAGTGGCATCATCGCGCATTAGCTCGGCCAGCGCCTCGCGATCGATACGCAGGGCATCGCCGCCCACCGGGTCGAGCGAATCGGCCGTATCGGCGAGTTCTTTGGCCCGCTTGCGCTCCGCACGGGAAAGGCCCCGCTCGCGATACTTTTGCGAATGCGCGGTGTACATGTTGATAAACAGGATGACCAGGAAACTAAACGCAATCACGACGACAACCCAAAAGAGGGCCACCGAGGTGTTGCCGCCCATCCACTCAAAGTAGATGGCGATAGGGATGGTCTGGGTAATGCCGGCGTAGTTGCCCGCAAAGAACAGGGTGCAGCCAAACTCGCCCATGGCACGCGCGAAGGCAAGCACCGCGCCGGCGGCAATCGAGGGCCAGCCAAGCGGCATCATAAGCTTGGTAAAGATGAGATGCTCAGACCATCCCAGGGTTCGCGCGGCATCGAGCATCTGCGTGTCAAGGCTCTCAAAGGCTCCGAGCGCCGTGCGGTAGACCAGCGGAAACGACACAACGACGGCCGAAATGACCGCCGCGGGCCAGGTAAAGACGATCGAGATGCCGTGCGCGATGAGCCACTGGCCCACTCCGGTCGAGCGGCCAAACAGCATAAGGAGCAGAAAGCCGCAGACCGTGGGCGGCAGCACCATAGGAATCGTAAAGACCGAATCGAGCAAGCCCTTGATGCGACTCGAGGTACCCATAGTCTTCCACGCGGCAAACAGGCCCAGTGCAAAGGCAATCACCAGGGCAAGGCCGCTCGTTTTGATGGACACCCAAAACGGGCGATAGTCGATGTCGCCCAAAAAGGAAGCCAGAGAGGTCAAGGGCCCCTGCTCATCCCGCAACACGACAGACGATGCTTCTACCATTTGAGCGCTATCAAGCCAACGCGCGCCGCCCTTGGCATCACCCGAGGCCGATGCAATCACCACATAGCGGTCCCCATCCGCACCACGCACATCAAAGCCATAGGTATACCCGCCGGCATTAAACGTTGTTTCCGCCGTGACATACCAAGGAAGATTCACGTCCCCCAGCTGCGCACCTCCCATGGAGTTTGCGCTGTCGAGCTCACAGACGAGGGCCTTGAGACCCGATACGCACTCGTTGTCCTGCGGATCCAATCCATACTTCTCGGCCGCCTTGGGCGATATCCACACCACAACGCGATCGGCAGCAGGCGCCACTACAAGGTCCACGTCCTCGTCAACGGGAAACCGGTAGCCCTCAGGCTGGCCCTCCATAGCACGAGCGGTCCCCTTGGCCAACCGCTCAAAACCCTCGATCCCATAGGAAAGCCCATGAGCGGTCGCAGCAACCTGGGCCCCGTCCTCAGCGACCCCAGCAAACGCAAATCCCGGCACCCAGCAAAGCGCGAAGGTCAAAGCACAGGCGACAAGCATGCGGAATCTATTAAGCACGAAAAGCTCCAAGCGAATACAAGGACGGAGTGAAACACAAAACGATGGAATTATCGCGCCAAGCCGCACTACTCGGAAAGCTCAAAGCCGTACTTAGCCCAAATCTTCTGAGCCTTCTTGTTGGTCAGACAGAAGTCGATAAACGCCTTGGCCTCGTCGGCGTGCTCGGAGCTCTCGGCAACGGCGCCCGGGTACACGATGGGCTTGTGCGAATCCTCGGGGCACACGAAGGCCTCCTCGATGCCGTCATAGCGGAAGATATCGGAGCTGTAAACAAAACCGGCCACGCAGTCGCCCGTAGAGACGTAAGACGCAGCGGTGCCGACCTTGTCGGCCAGGGCTACCTTGTCGGCAAGCTCGGGTGCATACTCGCCGTCGTCGCCCTCGGTGCCGGTGTAGAGACCCACAGAAGCTAAGGCCTGGTTGGCGTACTTGCCGGCGGGGACGGTCTTGGCGTCGCCGATGGCGATCTTGCCGTCCAGATTCGCGACGTTGGCGATGGCCTCGATCTTGGTGTCAGAACCCTCAGCACGAATGATCACAAGGTCGTTGACGAACATATCCTCACGGGTGTCGGCATCGACGAGCTCGGCGGCCTCGGCGTCGTCCATGGTGCCCTTGGAGGCGGTGATGAGCACGTCGACCGTGGCGCCGGCACGCATCTGCTCAACGAGGTCGCCAGAAGCCTTAAACTGCGTGTCGGAAAAGGCGGTGCCAGTCTGGTCGGTGTAGAGCTTCTGAACCTCGGGCAGAGCCTTCTCGAGCGAGTTGGCAGCAAAGACCTGCAGCTCGACAGCCTTCTTGGACGAAATCTTGGCGGAGCCGGCATCGGAACCGGTCGACTCAGGCTCCTTGTTTCCGGAGCAGCCGGCAAGGCCAAGGCCGGCAGCGGCGACAGCGGAGAGTGAGACGAATCCGCGGCGAGAAACCATATCGAACATGTTCAACCCTTTCTGACCTTGTGCCCGGGTACCCCACCGCGGGCTTTATTCTGTAAATAGATTATACTTCCATGCGAATAATGATTATGAGAAATTATTCTCGTCTGAGAATATAGTTTCAAGCATGCCTACAGAATGCCGTCCCCTTGGGCGCAAATAAAAGGCGGAGCAGCCGTTCAGGTCGCTCCGCCGCAGGTAAACCGCTTAGTTGGTATGTCCGCCGCCCGCTGTCATCTGAGCCGCATGCTCCAGCTGGTCCGCTATGGCCTCCCAGCTTTCGCGGGCGGCCTTCGTAGAACCGGGAAAGTTTACGACAAGTGTATGACCTCGTTGCATGCAAATAGCGCGCGAGAGCATAGCGCGGCGCGTCTTGGTCATGGAGTACGCACGGATTGCCTCTGCAATACCCGGCACATCGCGCTCGCAGACGGCACGCGTCGCCTCGGGCGTCACATCGCGCATCGAAAGCCCCGTGCCGCCGCAGGTGAGCACGACATTGGCGTGGCACTCATCGGCGGCTTCCACAATGGCATCACCGATCTCGCTGACGTCGTCGCGCACAACCACATGTGAGGCGACCGTCCAGTCCTGCGCCTCGATAAGTTCCTCGAGTGCGGCTCCGGCCTCATCCTGGGCAAGATCGCGCGTGTCCGAACACGTCACGATCGATATCTTCAGCTCCATAGCATTCCTCCTACAACACGGCATCCTCAGGCAGATCGACGCGAACGACGCCCACGACGTCGCCCGGCTTGAGCTCACACGGCCCTTCGTCAATACGCAGCAGACAGTTGGCCCGCTGCATCGTGCCGAGCAGCGCCGAATTCTGCGTCTTGGCCTCGGTCACCAACAGCTCACCGGTCTCGGGGTCGCGCAAAACCGTGGCGCGATCGAAGAAGCGTCGGTCCTGGCGCTTCTTTACGCCGTGCGTCAATATCGCCTGCTGCACGGGGCGCGTACCCTCGGCAAAGCCGCGCATCTTGCGGATCGCGGGGCGGGCGAGCATCTCAAAGCCCACATACGCCGCCGCGGGATTGCCCGAAAGCCCCAAATACGGCTTGCCCCCAAGCAGGCCAAACGTGATGGCTTTGCCGGGACGCATCGAGATGCGGTCGAAGAGTACCTCGCCCTCGCGCCGGACGAGCGCCGTCACATAGTCGTAATCGCCCGCCGAGGCACCGCCGCTCGTAATGACAAAATCGCACTCCTGCACGGCGCGACTTGCCGCCGGAACAATTTATCGGCAAAGCGCTGGTAATAAACTGCCGTAGCATA
>USFK01000076.1 GCA_900553935.1 uncultured Collinsella sp. | reverse complement strand
GTCAGGCCGGTGAGGCCAGCCTTGCCGGCGTCGTTGACGAGCGCGCACTCGGTCGGCTCGCCCACGGCCTCGCCCAGCTCCTCGTCCCACTGAGCATCGGAGCACAGCGCCATGCCGGCCAGGAACTTCTCCTTGGGCGCAGCGAGCTCGTGCTTGACGACGGTCATCTTGTTCTGGGTAAGGGTACCGGTCTTGTCGGAGCAGATGGTCTGTGTGCAGCCAAGGGTCTCGACAGCAGAGAGCTTGCGGATAATCGCCTGGCGCTTGGCCATCTTGGTCACGCCAAGCGAAAGGACGATGGTCACGACGGCAACAAGGCCCTCGGGGATGGCGGCGACGGCGAGCGAGACGGCAACCATAAAGGTGTCGAGCAGGGCAGTCGGATCGGTAAGGACGTTGCCCACGCCGTGGCGGAGGATGTCAACGCCAAAGATGACGACGCAGATGACGATCACCATGATGGTGAGGATGCGGCTGAGCTCGGCGAGCTTCACCTGCAGCGGCGTGAGCTCTTCCTTGGCCTCGGCCAGGGCGCCGGCGATCTTGCCCATCTCGGTGTTCATGCCGGTGCCGACCACGACGGCGCGACCACGGCCGTACACGACGGTGGAGCCCATATAGCACATGTTCTTACGGTCGCCGAGCGGCACGTCGTCGGTGCCGGCGGCGAGCTCGATCACGTTGGCATGCTTCTCGACGGGCACGGACTCGCCGGTGAGCGCGGCCTCTTCGATCTTCATCGTGGCGCTCTCGAGCACGCGGCAGTCGGCCGGGACGGAGTCGCCCGCCTCGAGCATGATCACGTCGCCGGGCACGAGCTCGGCGCTCGGCAGGTGCACGAGCTTGCCGTCGCGTAGCGCCTTGGACTGCGCCGCACTCATCTCCTGCAGGGCCTCGAGGGCCTCCTCGCTCTTGGCTTCCTGGACCACGCCCAGCACCGAGTTGACGATAACGACGAACATGATGATGGCAACATCGGCAAAGTCGGGCTCGCCCTTGACCATGCCCGTGAGCGCACTGATGACGGCGGCAACGATCAGCATGATGACCATAGGGTCAGCCATCTGTTCAAAGAAACGCCTCCACAGCGGCGTCTTCTCAGCTTCCTCGAGCTTGTTAGGGCCTGTCTTGGCGAGGCGCGAAGACGCCTCGTCGTTGCTCAGGCCGAGGTTCTCATCGACACCTTGGTCGCTGAGCACCTCCGCCGCGGCGGACAGGTATTCCTTTTGCATATAGAGTCCCCTCCTGGGATTCGGGCCACTCAGCAGATTGATGCCCGATCATAATTCCCAGGAGAAGGGCAAGGGCTCATCAAGGCTGCCGTGCTGAGCGGCAGTTGATAGTGGAGCTATGGTACCCCAAAGCGACGCGTCTAGCCAAAACAATCGGTTTGGAAATATGGTCCGCACGCAACGGTGCAGACCGTGTGATGCTCAACATTGGTAAAACGTTTTTTCTTCGGCACATCGCCAAACTGACATATCGCCCAGATAGCAGCGGTTAGAGCGGTTGGTAAATTTTTTCATATACCGTTTATCCCGCAAAAAATGAACTTCTAATTCGGCATACGGTCGATTTTATGGGGTATTCGGTCAGCATTTCGTTATAATCAACACGGTTTTATTTCTTATGGTTTATCTATCAGCGCAAGACGATGTCAGATGGAGGTCTGAATGTACAAGCGCACTAAGATTGTATGCACCATGGGTCCCGCCTGCGATAGCGACGAGACCATCCGCGAGATGATCAAGGCGGGCATGAACGTCGCCCGTTTTAACTTCTCGCACGGCTCCTACGACGAGCACCACGGTCGCATCGAGCGCGTCCGCCGTATTTCCAAGGAGCTCGGTCTGCCCGTCGGCATCCTGCTCGACACCAAGGGCCCCGAGGTCCGCACCGGCCTTCTGGTCGACGGCAAGAAGGTTGCCGTCAAGACCGGCGATAAGATCGTCGTCACCGCTCAGCCTACGTCCGAGGATTTCCACGGCACCGCTGAGCACATCTCCCTCGACTACCTGGCTCTGCCCTCCGAGGTCGAGAAGGGCTCCCTCATCCTGATCGATGACGGCCTGGTTGCCCTCGAGGTCGAGTCCGTCGACGGCCAGGACATGACCTGCGTCGTCAAGAATGACGGCCTGATCGGCGAGCGCAAGGGCGTCAACATGCCCAACGTCAACATCTCGCTGCCCGCCATCACCGAGCGCGATCGTCAGGACATCCTCTTTGGCCTGACCGAGAACATCGACTACATCGCCGCTTCCTTCATCCGTGACGGCGAGTCCGTCCGTGGCATCCGCAAGCTTTGCCGCGAGAACGGCGGCGAGCACGTGACGATCTTCCCGAAGATCGAGTGCGCCCTGGGCGTCGAGAACTTCGACGAGATCCTCGAGGCTTCCGACGGCATCATGGTCGCCCGTGGCGACCTGGGCATCGAGATCAAGCCCGAGCTCGTTCCCCACATCCAGAAGGAGATCATCGCCAAGTGCAACGCGGCCTACAAGCCCGTCATCACTGCTACGCAGATGCTCGACTCCATGCAGCAGAACCCGCGCCCGACGCGCGCCGAGGTTGCCGACGTTGCTAACGCCATCTACGACGGCACCGACGCCGTTATGCTCTCTGGCGAGTCCGCTGCCGGTAAGTACCCGGTCGAGGCCGTCAAGATGCAGGCCAGCATTGCTCTCGAGACCGAGAAGTACCTCCCGGCCCACGCTCCGCTCGAGGTTCCGGCCGATGCTCACGGCACCCGCGTCGTCAACAACGTTGTGGGTATGTCCGCTGTGAACATGGCTACCACCGTTGGCGCCAAGTGCATCACCGTGCCGACGACCACCGGTCGTACCGCTCGCCTGATCTCGCACTTCCGTCCCAACATGCCGATCTGCGCGTTCTCCCGCCACGAGTGGGCCGTCCAGCAGATGATCATGTACTGGGGCGTTATCCCGCATCAGGCCGAGATTACCCAGGGCACCGTCAACGGCACGATCGTCAAGGCGATCGAGACCGCTAAGGAGCTCGGCTACGTCGAGACCGGCGACCTGACCGTCGCCACCGCCGGCGATCCCCGCATGAGCGTCCAGCTCGAGGACAAGGTCTCCTCGACCAACGTCGCTTACGTCGCTCAGGTGCGCTAAATCGCACTTGCAAGCACACTTGCATTGCAAAGGGCCCGGAAGGCAAAGCCTTCCGGGCCCTTTTTCTGTGCGTCGATGCCTCCCGCACGGCATGACACGCAACCAGCTACTTATGGCATGCTATGAAATGTGCAGCTCGTTTGCCGTGTTTACGCCCTGCGACGGGAGCTGTTGGTCGATTGGGATGAGCTGTTCACTGCCGGGCCGGCCAGCTAGCAGCTAGCGATCAGGGGCAGAGCAGGAACACCGGATGATGCGACGCGGGCGGCAAATCCCGCCTCGGTCAGCTCGATGACCTCGGTAAACGTTGTATCGAAAAACTCCTCAGTTAGCAAGCGATACGGCGGATGATCGGGCTGGCCGGGGTTTTCGCGTACAATCTCGTGCATGACGCCGATGGTCTTGAGCACATACTCCTTATGGATGGGATACTGCCCAAAACGCGTCGCAGCGGTATACAGGCGATCGGTCGCACGCGGGATGGAAACAATGCCCAGCGTCTTGCCAAACCAGTCAAAGTCGCCTTGCTTTTTAATGCGGAACTCCTCGCACGGCTTGCCGCCGTGTGCTTCCAGATACTGGTTCACACGCGTGTTCCATACCGTGTCGGCCACCAGATGCGACCAGACGCCCAGCGTTAAATCGAGCAGCGACTGCGCCACATCTTCGGACGCAAGCGAGAACTCACAGGCGCCGGGACCGGCAACCGGCTCGGCATTCTTGTAGCGCTGGGGATAGTGTACACGGTTCAGTCGCTCGCGTTCCTCGATAATCGAGATCGCCGCGGCCGGCGCACCGGTGGGCGCCTCCTTGAGCAACGGTGCCACATAGGTATCCCAGAACTCATGCTCACGAGGCTTAGGGATGGGCTCAGGCTTGGCAAAGTGTGTAATGCGGTACGGGATGGGATCGGCGATGCCAGGAACCATATAGCCCACAAAAATGTCCGGAACCACGCAGCCAAACAAAAAGGCATTGCGGTCGCGCACGCTATTGGCAAGCGCACCGGTGCGCTCCAGCAAACGCTCCGTCTGAGCGATATGAATGTTCCAGCTTGGCATAGCCACCCCCATAAAAACCTGGATAACTATACCATCACGGCAAAGCCGCGCGGGCGGCTACGCACGCTCTACGCAGCAACTAGTCCGTAGCACCGCTTTCGGTTCCATACGACGGCACGGGCGCCTCAACCACATGGTGATATCGATCGATATAGATGGCACGGGCCTCCAGGCGGCGCACCAAATCTTGATGGTGCGTACTCATCAAAACCGTCTTACCGGCAGCAACGTAGGCCAGCAAAAAGTTGACTACGATGTCGCACGAGTCCTCATCGAGCCCGTTGGTGGGCTCATCGAGCACTAGGATATCGGGGTTCATCGACACCACCGCAGCCAGCGCAACGCGCTTCTTTTGCCCGCCCGAAAGCTGATAGGGCGAGGCATCGACCAGATCGGCAACCTGGAACAGCTCCATGGCATCGCGGACGCGGCGCTCGAGCTCGTCTGTCGGCAGCCCCATCTGCGCGGGACCAAAAGCAACTTCCTCGCCCACCGTGGCACAGAACAGCTGGGCGTCGGCATTCTGGAACACAAAGCCCACGCGCTGATGAAAACGCTGAGCGGCTGCGGAATCCTTGAGATATGCCGCATCGACCACGCGCCCATCGAACAGGTACGCACCCGCGTCCGTAAGCTCAAGGCCGTTAATAAGGCGCATGATCGTCGTCTTGCCACAACCGTTAGGACCAAGCAGGGCAACGAGTTCACCACGATCGACCTGCAGCGAAACGCCGTCGACCACCGTATGCCCCGTATATGAGAACACCACGTTGCGCAGCTCGATGAGCGGCGCGGCCTCGCCGCCCGCACCGTTCGTGCCCGCCGCACTATTCATATCGATCGTCAAAACGTCGCCCTTCCCTATTTGCATCCCCAGCAAGAACCAGCAGCGCCTACAGCACGGCGCACAACACTGCCAGCAGTGCCACGCCGGCCGCATAGACCGCATCGCGCCAGCCAAACCCGGCGCGCGCGGGCGCCGGATACGCACCGGCAAAGCCGCGGCAAAGCATGGCCTCGTCCATCGCGTGGCTGCATTCCATCGCCTTGATAAACGTCATGCCCATGATACCCGCCAGCGAGTCGGTGCGCGAAAAACCCGCAGGCGCACGACCCACGCTGCGCAGCATGACCGATTCGCACAGATCGTGCGCCGTGCGTCCCAGCACCTCGATATGCTTGAGCGCCATATCAAACGTAAAGATGACCTCGTCGGGCAGGTGCAACATTTTGAGCGCCGCCGACATGCGGCTCCAGGTAAGCGTCCATGAAACGCCCAGCACCAGCGACACATTAATGAACGTCTTGAGCGCAATCTTGAGCATTGCGCCCGTGGCAGACGCGCCCAGCAGCAGGGCAGGTAGTGCCAAAACCACCGCGAGCCCCGCAGCGCCAAGTGCCGGCACAAAGGTTGCCCGCAGCCCGCGTACGGGGCGCACGGCAACGAGCACCAGCGCGATAGCCGCCATCAACATGAGGTACAGCGGGCTTTGCGTCAGGCACACGCACAGAACGCAGACGAACATCCCCACCAGGCGCACCGGCGCCGAAACGCAAGAAAGGGCGCGGTCGACCATCGACCCGCCCTCGTGTGCGCCTCCACCCAGGCGAACCCGCTCAAGCAGGCTCGCCAGGTGCAGGACGTTTTGTTGCATAACACGATGTCGAGCCCCCGCGGGCTCGTAACGCTGCTCGACCGTAAGCCAGCTAGGCAGCTCGGCTATTGCCATGAGCACCGCTTTCCTTGACCGTCAGCGAGACCAGGCGGAATGCGATGGTCAGCACCGCCACGCCAATCACGCCCGAGAGGATATACATGGCAGCCTGGCCGGCAAAGCCAAGACCCTGCTCCTCGGAATAGGCCTGCAGATAATCGCCCGTGGGCAGGGCATCGGCAAAGGTCGGGGTATCGAGACCGACCGAAGCCTGCAGGCTGTCGTCACCAGCCTCCTGAACGGCGGTCGCGGCGCCTTCAGCGTCCCACTCGCCCCAAGCGTCACCCGTGGCCAGCAGGCCCAGCGGCGTGGCTACGACAAGCACGGCAACCAAGATGAGCGTGGGGACCAGCGAGGTCTTCTTGGCAGCAGCGTCCTCGGCAGCAAGCTGGCCATCGACAGCCTCGGGGCCGACGATAATGCTCGGCGCCGTCTTCTTAATGAAGCCGTAGATGGCGGCCGTCGCCACGCCCTCGATCACGCCGGCAACCAGCATATGCGGGATCAACATGGCCGGAATAGCCACGGACAGCGGGAAGGGGCAGTACAGAGGGGCGCCCGAAGCGTTGGTGAAGAGCATCGGCTGAATACCAAACTCGATTGCCGCGCACAGGGCCGCCAGGCACAGGCCGACCCAACCGCTCACGATGGCAGAAACCGAGGTGCCCCAGCTCTTGTCGTGCAGACGGCTGTTGAGCGCACGGAACACGATAGCAGCGACAAACGGCAGCACAAAGGCCATGTTAAAGCAGTTGGCGCCAAACGACAGAACGCCGCACCGGTATCCATCAGGCTCATGCCCGTGAACAGGATGCCGAAGCCCAGCATGAT
>USFK01000075.1 GCA_900553935.1 uncultured Collinsella sp. | reverse complement strand
CCAGGGATGGGCGTCTTCGCTGATAGGTGCTTTGCTGAAAGAGCTGCTTTTATTGCGGCTCTTTCTTTGGTTTTGGGTATATTTGTTCTTGTTGAAATGTTATTGCGGATGGGCTGGTGACTTGGCTTTCCGCTGTTCTTTGTAGCCGTCTCGGCTTTGGTTGAGAGGAGACGTTCTTTATGCGTATTGTGTTTATGGGTACGCCTGATTTTGCTGTGCCCTCGCTGGCTTCGCTTGTCGAGGCTGGAAACGAGATTGCGCTTGTTGTTACTCGTCCTGATGCTGTTCGTGGGCGTGGTAAGAAGCTGGAGCCGTCTCCTGTTAAGGCTAAGGCGCTCGAGCTTGGTCTGCCTGTTGTTGAGGCTAATCGTATGACGCCTGAGGTTGTTGAGGTGCTCCAGGCTGCCCAGGCTGATATTTTCTGTGTGGCTGCTTATGGCTGTATTTTGCCTGATGAGGTGCTGCATATGGCGCCGCTTGGTATTGTGAATGTTCATGCGTCCTTGCTGCCTCGTTGGCGTGGGGCTGCTCCTATTCAGCGTGCCATTCTTGCTGGTGATGAGATTGCTGGCGTTTCTATTATGCGCATTGGGCATGGCGTGGATACCGGCGCCTATTGTGCGCAGGCCTCGACCTCGGTTGCCGGTAAGCATGCTGAGGCGCTGACCATGGAGCTTGGTGAGCTTGGCGGTAAACTGCTTGCCTATACGCTTCCTTCTCTTGCCGATGGCACCGCCGTGTGGATCGAACAGGACGAGGCGCTCGTTACCCATGCTGCCAAGATTTCTAAGCAGGAGATGCGCTTGGATCCGCAAATGGCGGCGCTCGATTGCGTGCGTCATGTGCTCGCTTCGTCCGATACCGCGCCTGCTCGTTGCGTGATTGCCGGCAAGACCGTGCGTGTGCTCGATGCTGCGGCGGCTGATGTGTCGCTCGGCGAGGGTCAGGTTCTCGTTAAGGCCAAGCGTGTTTACCTGGGCCTTTCTGATGGCTCGGTTGAACTGCTCGAGGTTAAGCCCGATGGCAAGCGTGCTATGACTGCTTCTGCTTGGTCTGCTGGCCTGCAGGGTGCCGATCTTATCTGGGGTGTTTTGTCATGAGCAGGCTGTCTCCCGCGCGCAAGCTTGCGCTCGATGTGCTGATGGAGGCCGATCGCCGCGGCATGTATGCACGCGACGTGCTGTCCTCTCGCGCATCGGCCAAGGCTATTGACCAGCGCGATTCCGCTTTTGCCGCCCGCTTGGCGCTGGGTGTTGCCGCCACGCAGGGTATTTTGGACGAGCTGCTCGATCAGTTTCTCGATAAGCCCAAAAAGGTTGCGCCGCGCGTTCGCATGGCGCTTCGTATTTCTGCCTTCGAGATGCTCTACCTGCATACGCCTGGCCGCGTTGCCGTAAGTCAGGGAGTTGAGCTGGTTCGCTGCGGTGCTAAGTCCGCCGCCGGTCTGGCGAACGCCGTTCTGCATAAGGTTGCGGACAACGTCGATGATTTTGCCGCCGCGGTGGATGCCGATGAGTCTGAGCGACGCTTGGTTCGCCTGTCTCGCCTGATGGGCTTGCCGCGATGGCTGTGCGCTCGCATTATGGCATCGTTTGACACGCCAGAGGGTGCGCTTAACTTTGCCGGCAATCTGGCCCCCGCGCCGCTGGCCCTGCATGAGAACGCTTTTGCTTCCAAGCCCGATCCGTATATCTCGCAGCTCGTCGCGCCTGTCTTCCCGGGCTGCCATGCCCCGGTTGATGCCCAGGTTACCGTTGCTTCGGGTGTGTTTGAGCGTGCTGCCGCGGTGGCCTCTGATCTCAACGCGCAACTTATCGCCACAGCTGCCACGCGCCCTGGTTGCTGCCTTGAGATTGGTGCCGGCCGTGGCACCAAGACCTATGTGATGATGTGCCAGGCCAAGCGTGCGGGCTATGAGCGTCAGCATACGGCGCTCGATTTGCATGATCGCAAGTGCGACCAGAATCTCGCTCGCCTGCATAAGGCAGGTATTCAGGGCGTTCGTACGGTTTCGGGTGATGCTTGCGAGCTTGATGAAGTACTGACGTCGTTTGATGCCATGCTTGGCGAGCCGGTTAAGTTCGATACGGTCTTTATCGATGCGCCGTGCTCTGGCACCGGAACCATGCGTCGTCATCCCGAGATCCCGTGGCGCCTGACCGAAAAGGATGTGACGGTTGAGCTGCCCAAGCTGCAGCTGACGATGCTCAAAGAGGCTGCTGTCCGCGTGGCTGCCGGCGGCGAGCTCATCTATGCGACGTGCTCGGTCTTCGACGAGGAGAACATGCAGGTGGTGGACGCTTTCCTGAACTCTCCCGAGGGCACCGGTTTTAGCCTGGAGCCGCTCTCCGAGGCGCAGATTCTGCAACTCCCCGAGTTCGATCAGGCCAAGAAGCTCGTATCCGTACGCCAGAATGATCGAGGCCTCTTCCAAAGCGTGCCGGTAAATGCCGCCTCCTACGACGGCCCCTTCTGCGCCCGCCTGGTCCACAAGTAACGACTAAGCTGCGGTGAAATAGGGATTGAATAGCGGCTTCTGCCCGCCAAACAGTCCTTATTTCACCGCAACTCATAAGGAAGCCTGGGCAGCTAAAGAAACAGCCCCGCGATTGGTGTCGGTCGCGGGGCTGATTGGTTTCTAGTGGTTATGCGGGCAGTTGGCGCAGCAGCCGCTGGTGGCGCTGGTGCTTGAGCCACCGCTGCGCTGGTCAGTGTTGTAGAAGCCGCTGCCCTCAAACTTGATGCCGCTGGCCGAGAACGTCTTGGCGGCCGGAGCGCCGCAGTTGGGGCACACGACCTCGGGGGTCTCGGACATGGGATGCTCAACCTCAAACACGTTGCCGCAGCTCGAGCACTTGTAATCGTAGCGCGCCATAATACTTCCTTTTCAGCACAAAGCGGGCAGATTACTCTGCCCGCAAAAATTCAAACGTCTGTAACTGTACCCTATATCGGGCGTTTTATCACGCTTCGCCCCAGAATCTATGCGTGTTGCGCAGGAGCTGTGCGGTTTTGCCCTCAGCGGCCGCAACGTCGGCCTCGTCAGCCTGCCAGGTCCAGTTGCCCGTGGCCACGCCCGGTACGTTCATTCGCGTGTCGTCGCCAAGCCCCAGCACGTCCTGCAGCGGCATCATCACCAGGGGAGCGTCGCTTGTCAGCGCGTCGCTCATCAGCTTGGCTGCCACCTCAACACCGCTCGGCTCGTCGCCGCCCGCAAAGGAGCGCGTGCACCAACCCGCGAGCGTCGACGTGTCGTGAGTCGATGTGTACAGGATCTTGCCGGGCGTAGGGTGCACGCCGCAACGAACGTCGTAATCGCTAAACTCCAGTACGTCCATACCGGGGAAGCCGCAAGTCGAAGCCATGGCGCGAACACCGGGCGTCAGATAGCCCAAGTCCTCGGCGATAAAGTTGAGCGGACCCAGCTCGTCATAGGCGGTCTGGAACAGGTCTTTGCCCGGGCCCGCAAGCCAGCGGCCATCGGCACAGGCCTTGCCGGCGGGGATGCTAAAGTAGCTGTGGAAGCCCAGGAAGTGGTCCAGACGCACGCGGTCGTAGAGCGAGAACGCGCGACGCAGACGGTCCATCCACCAGCTATAGCCGTTCTGCTTCATGTGATCCCAACGGAAGGTGGGGTTGCCCCACACCTGGCCCTCGGGCGCAAAGTTGTCGGGCGGCGCACCGGAAATCTCAATCGCTTTGCCGGTATCGGACAACCAGAAGTTCTCGGGCTCGCTCCATGCATCGGCCGAATCGTCCGAGACATACATCGGGATATCGCCGATGACCTCGATGCCCTTCTTGTGCGCGTAGTTCATGAGCTCGCACCAGGCTAGGTCAAAGCGGTACTGCATGTACGCCTGCAGCTCTGCCTCGTCGTGGAAACGCTTGTCGTCAATCAGGTGCTCGTTGTAGCGCGCGACATCCGTCGGCCAATCGTGGCGCGACTCGCCCTCAAAGTACTTCTTAACGGCCATGTAGACGCAGTATTTCTCGAGCCAATCGGCGTTGCGATGTTTAAACGCCGTGTAGAGCGGATCGGCATCTTCGCCGCCACGGGCCTTCCAGGTTTCAAAGTCGGCGGCCAGCTCCTCGTGACTCTCGGGCAGTAGGTCGATGTTGCCCGCAAAAGCCGAGGGCCCGGCATAGGGGGAGCGGAAGAAATCCGTCGGATTGACGGGCAGGACCTGCCAGTAGCGCATGCCCATGGCGGCTAGATGGTCGATAAAGCGACGCGTAGGTGCGCCGATCGTACCCGGCTTGCCATCGTCAGTCGGTACCGAGGTGATGTGGCACACGACGCCCGCGCCGTGATCGAGCGGCTCTTGCAGACGCTGCTCGGCGTGGTGATAGATGATCGACGACCCCAGCGGATATAGATCGAGCGTGACGGTGCCATTGTGGATTTCGCACTCGTGGCCGCTGATCACGTCGCTCGCGCATTCGCCGAGCGCCGGGATCGTCACGCAGTGCGAATTGCGCAGGCTGCGGTTGATGATAACCGTCGCGGCCTCACCGTCTTTACCGGTGCGCGTGTAGGCGAGTACCTCGTCGTTGAGCGCGAAGGCCTTGATCTCGCCGTCAACCATAAACGGCAGGGCGCGGCGTACGGCCGAGGCGTTTTTAAAGATAGCGAGTGTATCGAAGTCGTGCAGGTCTTCCTTCATGGGCAGCGTGCGGCGATTGCCAGGGTCGGTCAGGCCCTCAAGGCCGTACTCGTCGCCATAGTAAATCGACGGCACGCCGGGGAACGTCATCTGCATGAGCGTTGCAAGCCAAAAACGGCTCTTGGCCAGGCCCATCGAGTTCTCGTCCAAGCGCCATTTGCTGCGCTCGCACTCGGGCAGCTGCGACTCGTCGGGGCCACCGCCGAGCACCGAAATGATACGCGGGCGGTCGTGGCTTGACAGCAGGTTGAGTGCGCAGGACAGGGCCTCGCGTGGATAATTCTCTCGCAGGGTTTCGATATCCTCGGCTGCCTGGTAGGCGTTCTTGTAGCCCATCAAAAAACCGATGACCATGTCGCGGAAGGGATAATCCATCGCCGAGTCAAGCTCGGATCCCTGCAGATACCGGCGCAAATGGCCATAGCTGATCTTGTTGGAGGCGTCTTCCCAGACCTCTCCGAGCAGCAGTGCGTCGGGCTTCTCGGCGAGCACGGCCTTTTTGATCTCGGCCAGGAAGTCATCGGATAGCTCGTCGGCCACATCGAGGCGCCAGCCATGGGCGCCGGCGCGCAGCCATTTGCGTATGATACCTTCCTTGCCCAGGAGCCGCTCGCGCACCAGCTCGGAGCTCTCATTGATTGCGGGCATGTTGCCCACGCCCCACCAGCAGTCGTACGAGCCGTCCTCGTGGAAATAAAACGCATCGCGCCACGGCGAATCCTCGCTCTGCCAGGCTCCAACTCCGGGGTAGTTGCCGTAGCGGTTGAAGTAGATCGAATCGTCGCCCGTGTGGTTGAACACGCCGTCCAGGATGATGGAGATGCCCAGCTTCTCGGCTGCCTGACACAGCTCGGTAAAGTCCTGCTCGGTGCCCAGGATCGGGTCGATCTTGCTGTAATCGGCCGTGTCGTAGCGGTGGTTGCTCGCGGCTTCGAAAATGGGGTTGAGGTAGATGGCTGTAAAGCCCAGCTCGGCGATGCGAGGCAGGTCTTCTTGGATGCCCTTGAGCGATCCGCCGTAAAAGTCCCAGGTTTTGATGGAGCCGTCCTCGGCGCGCTCGTATACGGGCGGCTCGTTCCAGTCCTCGATCATGCGGCGCTGGATTCCGTTGCGCGGCTTTTCGACTTCGGCCAGCGTGCGCTCGCGCCAGTGTTCGTCGCGAGCGTAGCGATCGGGGAAGATCTGGTAGACCATGCCGCGCTCGTACCACTCGGGTCGAACTTCGCGGTGCTTGTAGACGGTGATCTGGAACGACGGCACCTCGGCGCAGTCGTAGGTTACGCCCTCACCGCCGGTGCGGCCCTGCGGTGCGCCCAGACGAACCTCGGGCTGGCCCTCGATATTGCAGATAAAGCTGTACCAGATAAGACAGGGCTCGGGACACTCAAGCTCTACGGAAAATATGCCGTCGCCCTCGTGCGTCATGGGATACCGAGACTCGCCGATCTCATCGACCCAGGTGCGCAGCGTAAGCGTTGCCTGGTTGGGGTCGGCATCCTCCAGAATCACGGAGAGCGAAAGGGTAGTTCCAGTGGTCACAGCGCCAAACGGAGTGCGAAACTGCGGAAGACGGCTGTTGTGTATCAATCTCATAATACGGTCCAGTTCAATAGAATCACGGCCTGCGGGCCATGGCTTTACGCACAAGTTGTAAGTATATCTGTTGTACACAGGCTGTATAAACAACATCCGTTTACCATCGGCGAACGGTTGTCCTAGAAAATCGTTTTACCAACTATCTACAGCGAAGGGGCGCCCGGTTGGAGCGCCCCTTGCTTAGGGTTTGATGAGGTTTTGGATCGTCTGTGGGCTAGCGGCGCTTGCGGGTGGCCGTTGCCTTACGGACGGACGTCTTCTTAGTCGGAGCCTTTTCCTCTGTTGCGGCGGCGGGGGAGACCGGGGCCTTCTTGGTGGGCTCGGGCTTGGCCTTTACCTCGGCCTTGGGCTCCTCTTTAGCGGCAGCGGGCTTGACCTCAGCTGCCTTCGGCTCAGGCTTGGCCTTTAGTGCGGTCTTGTCCTCGACCTTAGCCTCCGCTTTGGGAGCAGCAGCCTTGGTCGTGGACTTCTTGGCCGTCGTCGTTGCTCGCTTGCGCGTGGTGGTCTTGGCAGCTGTTGCCTTCTTGGCGGTCGTGGTCGTCTTCTTGGCAGCGGTCTTTGCCGGAGCCTTGGCGGCCGGCTTGGCCTCTGCGACCTCGGCCTTTACCTCGGGAGCAGCCTCGGCCTCGGCGGCTTTCTTGGCAGCGGCGGTGGTGCGCTTGCGCGCGGTCGTTGTATTGGCAGCGGTGGCCTTGCTCGCAGTCGCAGTCTTGCTCGCAGCGGCCTTCGTGGTCTTTGTCTTCTTAGCCGTCGTCTTACGAGTCGCGGTCTTCTTTGCCGCAGGCTTCGCAGCAGGCTTCTCCACGGACTCGGGCTCAGGAGCAACCTCAGCCTTCACCTCAGGCTCGGCCTTTGCGGGCTCAGGCTCAACCGGCTTCTCCTCGGCCTTG
>USFK01000074.1 GCA_900553935.1 uncultured Collinsella sp. | reverse complement strand
GGTTGTTCCTTTCTCACAGACCAAGGTAATTATATTTGGTCGGAATGGTTAGAACGAAAGGTTGTCGTCGGTGTTGGCGGCCTCGCCGTCGGCGAGTACGTCGTTGCCGTCGACGTCCTTAAGGAGCACCGAGACCTTCTGCTCGGCATCGGACAAGCGGGTGCGCAGGCTCCTGAGGAGCTCGACGCCGCGGGTATAGCTCTCGAGCGACTCCTCAAGCTCCATATCGCCCGACTCCAGGCTGCGGATGATGAGCTCCAGCTCTTGCGAGGCCTGCTTGTACGTAAGCTGCTCGACCGGGGTCTTCTCTGCCATATCTGCTTCCTTTCCTAAGGGTCTATCACTGTGAAACGCGATCTACTCGACCGCGTTGACGGTTGCCGCCACGTTGCCGTCTGCCATGCGCACACGAATGGCGTCGCCGGGCTTAAAGGTCTTGGCGCTCGTAGCCACACCATTATCGCTGTACGCGATGGAGTAACCGCGGGCAAGCACCTTGAGCGGCGACAGGGCATCGAGCGAGGCTGCCGCACGGCCCAGGTCGGACGCTGGTTTGCTGAGCATCGTGCGCCCCTGATGCTCCAGACGGGAACTCGCAAGCGTGAGCGCATGGCGTTTGCCGTCGAGCCCTGAGGTGCTTGCGATCAAGCGTTCGGGCAGACGCTCGAAGTTGGAACGAAAGGCCCCGACCGAACGCGTTATGGCGCCAGACAGACGATCGGCCGTCAGGGCAAGCTCGGACTCGCGACGCTCAACCATAAACGTTGGATCGTTAAGACACGGGCGGCACGCGGCTGCATCGAGCGCGTCGCCCAGACGAGCCGTATAGGTGTCCCAGGCACGACGGCCGCGTTGGTCGAGCATTTCCAGATCGACCTGATCCGACCCGATCATCGAAGCCATCGCGGCGCCCAGACGCTGATGGCGCGTCTCGAGCACGTCGGCCAACTCCGTCATAGCCGGCGCCACCGATTCGGCCGCCGCCGTTGGCGTGGAGGCGCGACGGTCGCTCACCATATCGCAGATCGAGGTATCGGGCTCATGCCCAATACCCGTCACCACGGGCACGGGACAGGCTGCCACCGCACGGGCAAGCTCCTCGTCGTTAAAGGTCATGAGGTCCTCGAAGGAGCCACCGCCGCGCACCAGCAAAATGCAATCGGGCGCCGGCGTAATGGCAGCGGCGCGGCGCAAGCCTTCAATAAGCTCTGCCGGCGCACCCTCGCCTTGCACCTTGGCACCCACGCAAACAAGCTCGACAAGCGGGTTGCGACGGCGCAGCGTGCGCTTGACGTCGTCGATCACGGCACCCGAAAGCGAGGTGACGACTGCCACACGCGAGCAAAACACCGGAATGCGACGTTTGCGTGCCTCGTCCATCAGGCCCTCGCGACGCAGCTTTTCGGCCAACTGAGCCACCTGCTGACGCAGCAGGCCCTCCCCCGCCAGCGAGAACGAGCGGGCAACGAAGCTCATGCGACCCGTAGGCTTGTAGAGATTGAAGCTGCCCTTAAAGCTCACCTGCATGCCATCACGCAGATCGAAGGTACGCTTAAGGTAGGCGCCCTTCCAGATGATGCAGTCGACGGCCGCCGAGTCGTCCTTGATTTGGAAGTAGCAGTGGCCGCTTCGGGCATTGGGACCGCGGAAACCCGTGACCTCACCCAAAACGCTCAGCTGCGGAATGGCATCGAGCGCGCTGGCGGCGATCTCCACCGCTTGGCTCACGCTGAGCTCTTTGCGCTCCTGCTCGTCCGATCCGTCGAACTCGTCGGAAACGGTATTGCCGGTCAGATTCCAGCCTGCCACGCAGCCCCCTTTCGTCATCGTGCACATGGGCTCCGGCCCTGCGCTAATTCAAGTCCAACACATAGTACAGCGCCGCGGGGACACAAATCCCCGCGGCGCCCAGCGACCCAATTTGTTATCGGTTGGAGTTTCTGTTGTAACGAGCCATAAGGTAGAGCAGCTGAATGATCGAAGTGAGCGCTGCGGCAACATAGGTAAGCGCAGCGGCCGTCAGCACCTTCTTGGCACCGTTGACCTGCTTGGAGCTCATACCCGACTGCTCAATATACGCCACGGCGCGCCGACTGGCATCAATCTCAACCGGCAGCGTAACCAGCTGGAACAGCACGCTAAACGAGAAGAAGATCAGTGCGAGGGTCGTGAGTCCCGCGATGTTCATAAACAGGCCCATGAGCAGCACGATGGTCCAAGTGTTCTGGGTAAAGTTGACGACCGGCACGAGGGCGGTGCGTACCTTCATCATGGCATAGCCGCTTTGACGCTGAGCGGCATGGCCTGCCTCGTGACAAGCGACAGCAACGCTTGCGACCGAGCCGCCCGAACGGTTGGAATCCGACAGATACAGATTGTTGTCCTGCGGGTTGTAGTGGTCGGTAAGCTCACCAGCGACGCCCTTGATACCCACGGCATTGCAGCCGTTGGCGTCGAGCATGCGGCGCGCGACCGCAGCACCCGTATCGCCGTCCGAGCGAACCTTGGACCACGTCTTGTACGTCGAATTGATATAGCTCTGCGCGGCAAGGCCAAGCACTGTGCAGACAAGCACAACCAGCAGGTACAGCGGGTCGATACCAAAGCCGTATCCATAGTAATAGGGCATGCGAATTCCTCCAAATCGAGTTACACGTTGGAGGCATTTTACCCACTCAAGCGGCTAGGCTTCCTTACAGCAATTCAATTTTGCCATCTTTGACCGTCAACCCCATATTGCCCGAGAGCAAATCGTCCAGGCGCGAACCCACAAGCTCAAAACGCCAGCCTTCGCGCAGGGGGCTTTGCTCAGGATGCTCGATGTAATCGGCCAGGTCATCGCGCGAGGCAATGACCGAGGTCGCCACTCCCGAGCGTTCGGCAACCAAGCGGATGAGCGCGTACATGAGATCCGTCACGCTCTCCAGCTCCGGAGAGATCTGGCGATGCCCGCGCACCATGAGCGGCAGGCGATCGTGCGGGCAGCTCGCGCCGCGCTTGATGGCCATGAGCGCGCCGTCCACATCGCGCTCCCCCAGCTGATCGGTGCCGCGGATGCTGCGGAACTCCTCAACACGCACGGGGTTGCGCTTGACGAGCGCCAGCAGCGTATCGTCGGACATGACCCACTTGCGCGGGATGTTGCGCCGCTCAGCGCGGTCCTCACGCCAGGCGGCAAGCTCGCGCGCGATACCCAGCTGATGGCGGCTGCACGAGTTGATGCGCTTGACCTTGCGGAATGCCTCATGGCGGTCGGCGCGGTAGTGAGACTCGTCTGCCAGCGGGCGCAGCTCATCGAGCACCCAATCCACACGGCCCAGCTCGCGCAGGCGGCTCATCATCTCGGTATAGGCAACGATCAGATACTTGACGTCATCGATCGCGTACTCAATCTGCTTATCGGTCAGCGGGCGGCGCGACCAGTCGGTCAGCGACTCGGTCTTAGGCAACGAAACGCCGCAGAACGTCTGCACGAGCGCACAGTAGGAAATCTGCTGGCGCTCGCCCAAAAAGGCGGCGGCGACCTGCGTGTCAAAAATCGGACGCGGCAGCGCGCCCACGGTATGAAGCATGACCTCCATATCCTGCGAGCAAGCGTGGAAGACCTTGGTCACGCTCTCATCGGCCATAAGCTCGGCCAGCGGCGATAGGTCGTCGATTACCAGGGGATCGACCGCTACGCTCTCGGCAGGGGTGGCAATCTGGACCAGGCACAGACGCGGATGGAACGTGCGCTCGCGCAAAAACTCGGTATCGACGGCAATCGCGTCGAACTCACGGGCGCGCTGGCAAAAGTCGAGTAGAGCCTGATGTGTGGAAATGTACATATCAACCCATCGAATAAGGTTAGGCCCGAAAAACACGGGTAGGATATCGGCATTGCCTTACAACTATACTCGGTTAGTCACAGAACGGGAACGTAAGTATGCGCTGCCTTATCATCCACAACCCGGCATCGGGTCCCAGCTCAGATGAAATCTACGCGTTCACGCACGCCCTCGCGCAGGGCGGCGACGAGGTCGTGATGCGTTTTATCGGCGATGGCATGGAACCCGAGGACGCCGTGGCGGACGTGCGCGAGTTTGATCGCGTGGTGATTTCGGGCGGCGACGGCACCGTCTCCAACGTGCTCGACCAAATGCGCGGATGCGGCGTCCCCACGCTCGTCTTCCCCTCCGGTACGGCCTGCCTGTTCTTCAATAACATCGGTAATGCCCCCGAGGCAGCGGCACTTGCCAAGGCCTGCCGCGCCGGTCGCACGGTCAAAGTGGACATGGGCGAGCTCTTTTGGCTCGACGAGAACGGCAACGAGAAGCGCCACGGCTTTATCATCATCGCCGGCTCGGGCTTCGACGCCGAGATCATGATGAAGGCCGCCCCCACCAAAAACGACATCGGCGAGATCGCCTACTTCCTCTCCGCGCTCGCCACGCCCAACCCCACGGTGGCGCACTTTACCATCGAGCATGACGGCATTGTCGAGGAGCTCGATGGCATCTGCTGCATGGCCGGCAACACCTCGGTCATCCAAAACGACATCAACCTGTTCCCCGATTGCCGCATGAACGACGGCATGGTCGACATCGCGGTCATCGAGCCCGTAAAAACCGTGCAGCTGCTCCCGACCGTGATCACCGCCGCGCTCGACCCCGCCGGCAAGGTGCTCGGTCGTCCGCAGTTTAAGATCATCCAGACCAAGGAAGCCAAGATCACCTGCACCCCGTCGCTGGGCATGCAGTTCGATGGCGAGATTATCTCCAGCAATTCGGGCGTCTTTGGAGCCCGCGCGCTTCCGCAATGCCTCGACCTCATCGTCGACGAATTCTCACCGCTCGGAAAATAGGAGGACCCCATGAACGACAATCCCCTGATCGGCTTTATTGTCATCGTCTTGGCCATGCTCGTCGGTTACGCCATCAACGTGATTCACCGCCGAAAGAAGTAAATCCACATTGGTATGATATTCATCCAGTTATCGACTCTCCCGCTGTTTATGCAAATCCTAAACAGCGGGAGAGTTTTCTTTTTGAGCGCCGTCTAATGCTTTATTCAGCTATAGTAAATGCAGGGTGCCTTTATTTAACTAAAGCTATAAAATGAGTATTATTATCCGTTCATCGTATATTTCTTCACGCTCATCGAGTAAAAGCTGTTGTCGAATGAATACTCTTTACACTTCCTTTAGGCTAGTAGATGTATTTATTAGCTGAAACTCCGTACGGTTTCGCGGGGTTTCAACAGTTGGGAGGGATTATGAGGTTTACTCATCCTGTCAACACGCTCAAGAAGCTCGGCTGCGGCCTTGCGCTTGGAGCAGCGGCCATCATGGCCATGCCGACTTCGGCGCTCGCCTGCACCCAGATCTACATGGGCAGCAAGCTCACGGCCGACGGCAACACGTACTACGGCCGTTCCGAGGACTTCGGTCCGCGCTACATCAAGCACTTTGGCATTGAGCCCGCACACAAGGACGGCAACGAGTACACCTCGGTCGAGTCCGGTTTTGAGTACAAGTCCAAGGGCGCGACCTACCGCTACACCTTCGTTCGCGACAACCCCTCGCAGTGGGAAGATCGCTACGACGCATATTCCGAGGCAGGCATCAACGAGAAGGGCGTCTCCTGCTCTGCCACGTTGAGCACCTCCTATAACGAGAAGGCCGAAGAGGCCGACCCCATCACCGAGGAGACTGGCATTGGCGAATACAACTACGCCAGCGTCATTCTGGGCGAGAGTGCCACGGCCCGCGAGGGTGTCGAGCTCCTCGGCAGCCTGATTGACGAGCAGGGCGTCTGCTCCAACGACCAGATCATCATTGCCGACAACAACGAGACCTGGTTGTTTGCAGCGCTTTCCGGCCATCAGTGGATCGCCATGAGGCTCACTGACGATATCGCCTCGCTCAACCCCAACATCGGCAACCTCACCTATGACGTCGACCTCGACGACACCGAGAACTGCCTCCACTCCGAGGGCATCGAGTCTATGCCTAAGGAGAAGGGCTTTGCCGAGTACACCGACGGCAAGTTCGACGTCGCCAAGACCTACGGCGAGGAGATTGGCGAGGCCGGCATGCACCAGTGGTCGCGCTATATCCAGGGCCGCGATTACTTCATGGCTCCGCTTGCCGAGGGCACCGACTACGAGATCGTCAAGGACGAGCGCGAAGACGCTCGCGCGACGACCGGCGCCCTGGTCCACGAAATGCAGCCGCTGTTCTTCCAGCCCGGCAAGTCCGACTGGAACACCTTTGAGATGATTCGTTCCTTCGCCGCTCGCGGCGAGAATGTCGCCGGCCTCAACGCCAACACCGACGGCGCCTATGCCATCGGCTCCAACCGCAACACCGAAATCCACACCTTCCAGATCCGTCACGGCATGGACCCCGAGATCGCGACCATCCAGTGGGAGATGCTCTCCAACGCCGAGTTCTCCGTCGCTATCCCCCTCTATTCCGCACTGCTCACCGAGGTCAGCCCCTACTTCAGCGATCAGGATGTCTCCTTCGATCACTGCGAAGAGGAAGACGTCGTGAACAACGAGGAGCCCAAGAACTCCATCAACTACGTCCTCATGGACATCAACACGCTCGCCTATGAGAACCGCGACCACTGCGCCACCGGCGTCCGCGCCTATCTCGACGCCCTGCAGAAGGAACTCATCGAGCAGAACCTGACCGTCGACGAGGCCATGCAGGCCGAAGAAGGCACCGAAGCCCGCACCGCCCTGGCCAACAAGGCCGGCAAGGCTGCAACCAAGAACACCTATGTTAAGTGCAAGGCCATGCTCGAGGAGATGCGCGACTACCTCCAGGAGGGCGATTTCTCCGAGGAGTTCGTCCCGAGTGACTACGATGCTGACAACGACTGCCTGGTCGAGTCCATCACCTACGCCGACGAGGCCCTTTCCGATGAGGACGTGGCCGAGCCCGAGGCCGAAGAGGAAGAGGTCGCCGAGGAGAAGTCCGAGGGCAACAACATGGCCGCCATGGCCGTTGGCGCCGTCGTCATCATCGGTGTCTGCGCCTACGTGATCTATCGTCGCAAGAAGGCCTAAGGCCCTCATGTCTTAGTTGAGCGGACAAGGCAGCAATGGCAGCCTCGCCCGCTTAGCCCGCTCTTTTGGTCCGGCGAAAACCATCTTCAATCCGTTGTTTTTGTACGG
>USFK01000073.1 GCA_900553935.1 uncultured Collinsella sp. | reverse complement strand
TGGACGGCACCGAGCCGTCGGATGACTTGAAGAAGGGGGAGGCCTCGCGGCCTCCCCCTTTTTTGCGTTTACGGGTTTTGTCTCACATAGTAGCTGTGTTTTATAACCCTCGTTTGTCGCATCTTCTGCGAACGGGCTACAATAACTTAGTCTGTGCGATATGGAGGTGAACATGGCTGAAGCTGGTATCGGCGTTGATATCGTCGAGATTTCCTGTATGAAATCAATTCTTGAAAAGACGCCGTCGTTTGCTCGGCGTGTGTTTACCGAAGAAGAGCGCGCGTATTGCGATGCATCATCGCGTCCCGCTGCTCACTATGCCAGCCGCTTTGCTTCGCGCGAGGCGGTACTTAAAGCTCTCGGCACGGGTTTTAGTCAAGGCGTTGGTCGCAAGGATGTTTCGGTTACGCGTGATAAACTCGGCAAACCGAAGGCGCTGCTTTCGGGCCGTGCTCTCGAGATCGCTCAAGAACTGGGCGTTGTTGAGGTCGCTCTTTCCATTACGCTTACGGGAGACTTGGCCGTTGCGAATGCCATCGCGATTACCGAAGATGCTCGGCCTAAGCCAAAAGATGAAAAGGTGAGCACCAAGAAACGCGTTGCGCAGACATTTAAAGAGGCTCGCTCTGTATTAGATGAGCTCGAGCAGCTGCAGAATTCAGCATTGACGGAGCACCTGGGCGATGCTTCGCAAGATACGCTAGGAGCATAGATGAAACCGGTTTTGAGTACCGAAGAAGTCGTTCGTCTCGAGGATATCATCGAACGCGAAGGGACTTCGAAGGCCGAGCTTATGGAGCTAGCGGGTGAGTTTGCCGCTAACGAGGTCTTGAAGCTCAATCCCGATCGGGTTCTCGTTTTGGTCGGTTTTGGTAATAATGGCGGCGACGGTTGGGTTGCCGCCGATATCCTGAGCCATAAGGGTGTGGACGTGGATATCGTTTCTCCGGTTGAACCGGATGAGATTCCTGCTGCTCTGGCACGTCATGTTGCTCGTCGTACTGCCGGCCGCGATGTGCACGTTTGCGTCGGCCCCTCGCGTGATGAACTCGAGGTTTTGATCGATAAGGCCGATGTTGTTGTCGATGCCATTTTTGGTACCGGTTTCCACGGGAATCTGCGTGCGCCGTTCTCCATTTGGATTCCTACGGTCAATGAATGCGCCGATTGTGTCGTATCCATTGATGTCCCCTCGGGCCTGAATGCAGAGGCGGGCGTTGTTGATGACGACTGCATTCGTGCCGAGCGCACGGTGACGATGATTGCGCCCAAGATTGGTCTGTATAGCGCTGATGGTCCTGAGTATGCTGGCGATTTGATCTGCGGCAATCTTTACGACCGTCTTGACGAGGTCATCGATGATGTCGACCACGCCGCCGAGATTGTCGAGCCCGGTGACTTAGTTGATTACTTTGCTCCGCTACCATCGAATATCGATAAGTATTCCCGTGGCTCCGTGCTTATTGTCGCCGGATCTGCGCAATATCCTGGTGCTGCCATTATGGCGGCCAAGTCTGCAGCTCGCGCGGGTGCTGGTTACGTGGCAGTCGCGGCTCCTGACGCCTGCGCCAATCTCATTCGCATGGCACTTCCTTCGATTCCGGTCTTTGCTATTCCGTCTGATTCCCGCGGCTCCTTTGGCGCCGCTGCGCGCATGACGGTGTGCGAGATCGCAAAGAAGTACAGCTGCGTGCTGTGCGGTCCCGGTATGACGACGTCTGCCGGCGCTATGCAGGTGGTTTCGGGCTTGCTCGAGCTTGATGTACCGCTAATTTTGGACGCCGATGCACTCAACTGCCTTGCTAAGATTGCCATTGACGGTATTGATAGTAACCCCGAGATGTATCGCCGCGAGCAGCCGT
This sequence comes from uncultured Collinsella sp., assembly GCA_900553935.1. Lineage (GTDB taxonomy): Bacteria > Actinomycetota > Coriobacteriia > Coriobacteriales > Coriobacteriaceae > Collinsella. Next base: position 5,317 of record USFK01000073.1, on the reverse strand, counting down.
TGGTTATGACACCGCACTATCGTGAGCTTTCGCGCCTGGTTGCCGGTGACGAGGTGAACGACCTTGGTACCGCGATTGCGGCCGCGCAGAAGGTTGTCTGGGCTGCAGGCTCCGACAATCTGGTGGTCATTGCCAAGGGGCCGACGACGGCTATCTGTGGCGTTGAGCGTGTGCTGCTGCCGCTCTCGGGTCCGGCTTCTCTGGCAACTGCCGGTTCGGGTGATGTTCTCGCGGGTATTTTGGCCGGCACGCTTGCCACCATGCGCGACGAGATGGATCGTTGGGAGTTGCTGTATTCGTACGCCGTCGCACTTCACAGCTACGCCGGTTTTGCCGCGGCGACGGAGTATGGTGAGAAGAGCGTCATCGCGACCGATCTTATCGACTTGATCGGTCCTGCCATGGAGCTGGCGGCAAAGGATGCGCTCGAAGATCTGGGAATCATGGACGAAGGGTCGGATGACTAATCATGAATAAAGCCGATTTGACGCGCTGGTCCTGGGTCGAGATCGACCGCGGGGCGCTCCGTCGCAACACGAGGGCCTATAAGAACTTGTTGAATCCGCGTCAGCGCCTGTGCTGCGTGGTCAAGGCCGATGCTTATGGTCATGGAGCTGTTGAGTGCGCCAAGATCATGTATTCGGCCGGTGCCGACATGTTTGCCGTGGCGACGGTTAACGAGGGCGTTGAGCTCCGACAGGGCGGGATTACGAAACCCGTCCTCATCCTAAGCGAGCCGCCTATCGAGGCTATTCCGACGTTGCTCGAGTTTGATATCATGCCCTCGGTCTATACGTCTGACTTTGCTCTTGCGTATGGCGAATGTGCCGTCGCGGCGGGCAAGGTGGGCAAGTATCATCTCGCCATCGAGACGGGCATGAACCGCATTGGCGTACATTACACGCAGGTGCTCGACTTTGTCCGCGGTATTAATTTCCATCGCGGTATTCAGTGCGACGGCGTATTTACGCACTTCGCCACGGCCGATGAACCTTCGGGTTGGGACTACAAGCTGCAGTGCCAGCGTTTTACCGAGGCCGTTCAGGCCATTAAGGACGCAGGTTTTGAATGCGGTATCGTGCATTGTGCCAATACGCCGTCCTCGATGCTCGATTCTTCAATGCACTTTGACATGATTCGTGCCGGCATCGGTTTGTATGGTCTGCAGCCATGTGAGCTGAGTGGTCGCGTGATGCAGCTTGATCCCGTCATGAGCGTCCACGCGCGTGTGACGCGCGTGGCGCATCCTGCGATGGGCGAGGGCGTGGGCTACGGCTTTACCTACCGCGTACCGCGCACGCGCGTTCAGATCTGCACCCTTCCGATCGGTTATGCCGATGGCCTTTCGCGTACGCTTTCCAATCGTATGGACGTGCTGTATCGCGGCGAGCGTGTGCGTCAGGTGGGCAATATCTGCATGGACCAGTTTATGGTCGCCATTCAGTCCAACCCAGCACATGAGATTCCCGAGGCCGAGTATGGTGACGAGATGATCATTGTCGGCCGCGATGGAGATGCCGAGATTACCATGGACGAGATGGCGCGCCTACGCGGCACGATTAACTACGAGGTCGCTTGCGGCTTTGGTATGCGTCTCGACAAGGTCTACGTGTAGGAGTCGCTATGGGCGTCATGCACATCCCCGGCCATAGCCATCAGACGCCGCGTGAGGTCGCACTCGAGGAGATCGAGGCCGTTCTGGGCGATTGTCACCTTTGCCAGCTTTACCAGTCGCGCCATAACATCGTGTTTGGCGTGGGAAACCCCCACGCTCGCGTGATGTTTATTGGCGAGGCGCCGGGCCGCAATGAGGATTTGCAGGGCGAGCCCTTTGTGGGGGCGGCAGGCGAGGACCTCAACGGCATTTTGTCGCTGGCGGGGCTCAAACGCGAAGACGTCTACATTGCCAACGTGCTTAAGTGCCGCCCGCCGGGAAACCGCAATCCGCGCCCCGAGGAAGTGCTGGCTTGCTCACCGTTTTTGCGCGAGCAGATTCGAAGCATCTGGCCCGATATCATCGTGACGCTCGGCAACCCCGCAACGCACTTTGTGCTCAAGACCGAGATCGGCATTACCAAGCTGCGCGGCAGGTTCCATCAGATGGGGCACTTTGTGGTGATGCCCACGTTCCATCCGGCAGCAGCGCTACGCAATCCGGCGTGGCAGGAGCTGCTGGAGGAAGACTTTAAGATGCTGGGCGACTATCTGGAGCGACATCCCGCGCCAGAGGACGCCTCGGAATAATAAGGAGCATGTATGTCCCTGGAGCGCCTGGGGGTAGGTATTTACAAAACGACTTGCGCTGCCGATACGGAGTACTTTGGCGAGCTAATTGCACCGTGCCTTGAGGACGGAGATGTGCTCATCCTGACCGGTGGCCTGGGAGTGGGCAAAACTCACTTTACCAAGGGCGTCTCGCGCGGGCTGGGCGATGGGCATATGGTTACGAGCCCTACGTTTGCGCTCATGGCCGTCCACGATCAAGGTCGTATTCCGCTGTTTCACTTTGATCTATACCGCCTGGAGCATGCCTACGAGCTCGAGGATACGGGCATTTTCGATGTGCTGGGCTATGAGGGTGCTTGCCTGCTGGAATGGGGCGAACAATTCCAGGACGAGCTGACGGATGAGTATCTTTCGGTGACGCTCAGGCGTGATGAGGGCGACAGCGATGTGCGAACGATAACGCTTGAGGCGCACGGTGACCGCGCAATGGAGCTTTCCCATTTGATTGATAAGGCTGTACAAGATGAGCTTGCATAACGACAACGCGCTGGTGGTGGCGCTCGATACCTCGACCGACATGCTTGCCTGCGCGGCAAGCTGGATTGATGGGCAGACGGGTGAGACGAAGCTCGTGAGTGGCGACCACATGTGTCGCCGTCACGCCAACGTTGAGCTCGTGAATACCGTTGATGGCGTGCTGGCTCAAGCCGGTCTGGATCGCAGCGATGTTGGTTGCTATGTGGTCGGCCGCGGCCCGGGGTCCTTTACGGGTGTGCGCATCGGCATCTCCACTGCCAAGGGCCTCGCGCGTGGTGCCAATGTTCCGCTGCTGGGCGTGTCGACGCTCGACGCTTGCGCTTGGACGGCGTGGAAGGCTGGCGTGCGCGGCAAGCTTGGTATCTTGGCCGATGCTATGCGCGGTGAGGTATATCCGGCGCTGTATATGCTGGTCGATAAGGGTCCCGAGCGTCAATTTGAGCGCGAACACGTGGTCAAGGCCGCCGTGGCGCTCGATGAGTGGCGCCAAGCAGCGGACTGGGGCCAGGTTCAGCTGACCGGTGACGGTCTCGTGCGCTATGGCAAGCTGCTGGGTGAGGACGAGGCCGCCCGCTGCGTGGAGCGCGACCTGTGGTGGCCTTCGGGCGAGGGCTTGCTGCTCGCGCACGCTGCGGGTGACGGCGATCCGGCCCGCGTCCTGCCGATTTACACGCGCCTTTCGGATGCCGAGGAAAACGAGCGCAAGCGTCTTGGTCTTGCCGAGAGTGCGCAGAGCGAAATTACGGGTGTTGCCGATGAGCTCGCCGGTCGTCATCTGCAGTTCCGTCCCATGGGCGCGGCGGATGCCGAGGGCGCGAGCGCGCTGGAGGCTGCCTGCTTTGAAGGTGCCGGACACGAGGCGTGGACGCCGGGCATGTTCCTGTCCGAACTGGGCGAGGACGTCGCTGCGCCGCGTAGTTGGTGGGTGGCACACGACGACGGCAAGCTGCTGGGCCTTGCCGGCGGTATGGTCGTGGACGGTGATGTGCAGATTCTGGATGTCGCCGTCGACCCAGCACATCGCCGTGAGGGCATTGCCCGCAAGCTGCTGTCGCACGTGAGCTATGATGCCCAGATGCTCGGCTGCACTACGGCTTCGCTCGAGGTCGAGGACGGTAACGAGGGAGCGACCGCGCTTTATAACGCTCTGGGCTTTACCGAGGCTGGCCGTCGCCGCGGCTACTATGGTGCCGGCAAGGATGCCATCGTCATGACGGCTCCGCTGCCCCTGGTGCTTCCGGTCGACAATGCTTCGCCCGAGCCGACGGCGGCAGAGCAGCGCGTATGGCCGCTGCCTGCGCCTGGGCGCTCCGAGGGGGAGCGTGCCGAAATTGAGCGCCGCCGCCTAGTGCTCGCTATCGAGAGTTCCTGCGACGAGACGGCCGTGGCGATTATCGATGCGGATGGCAATATGCTGGCCAACCAGGTGTCGACACAGATTGATTTTCATGCCCGCTTTGGCGGCGTGGTGCCCGAGATCGCCTCGCGCAAACACGTTGAGGTGATTGTGAGTGTCGTGGATGCGGCGCTCGAGGATGCCGCAGCATCGCTTGGTCTTGAGGGTGGAGCCATCGCGCCGAGCGAACTCGCCGCTGTTGGCGTGACACAGGGTCCGGGCCTGGTGGGTGCTCTGGTAGTGGGCGTCGCCTTCGCCAAGGGCTTTGCCTATGCCGCCGGTAAGCCGCTCGTGTGCGTCAACCATCTGGAGGGCCATCTGTTCGCCAATCTGCTGGCGCAGCCCGATCTCAGGCCGCCGTTTATCTTCACGCTCGTCTCGGGCGGTCATACCATGCTCGTGCACGTGAAGGCATGGGGCGACTACGAGGTACTTGGTGAGACACTCGACGATGCTGTGGGCGAGGCCTTCGACAAGGTAGCCAAGGCGTTGGGTCTGGGCTATCCCGGTGGCCCCATCATCTCCAAGCTGGCCGAGACGGGCAATCCCCGCGCGATCGATTTTCCTCGCGCGCTTAACAGCAGGGGGGACTATCGCTTCTCGCTTTCGGGCCTCAAGACGGCGGTGACGCTCTACATCGAGCAGGAGACCAAGGCCGGGCGCACGATTCACCTGCCCGATCTGGCGGCTTCGTTTGAGGCAGCCGTCTTTGACGTTCAGTACAAGAAGGCCAAGAACGCGCTGCATGCCACCGGATGCAAGGAATACTGCATCGGCGGCGGCGTCTCGGCTAATCCGCATCTGCGCGAGATGATGATCAAGAAGCTCGGGCGCCAGGGCATCCGCGTGACGGTGCCGCCTCTCTCGGCATGCACCGACAACCCCGCCATGATTGCAGAGGTTGCCCGCCGTAAATTCGACCGAGGAGAAATCTCGCCGTTCGACGTCGACGCCGATCCAAACATGACGCTGTAGCTGGTACGGCGCGGTCCCCGGGCGGAGGGGCCGGATATAAGGTTTCCTGCTCTACAGTCCTGCGCAAGACGAAGGCCACATTAAGTGGCCTTCTTTGCGTGCGGAACTCGCGATAAACCTTATATCCGGCCCCTCCGCCCGGGGACCTTTCTGTATCGATATAGCTTCTGAGCTGGTTTGGCG
>USFK01000072.1 GCA_900553935.1 uncultured Collinsella sp. | reverse complement strand
GCCTGGGCCGCGGGTGCAACGTCGCCGGTGTCCGCACCGGTCGAGGAGGACCCGTATGACTACGTGCCGCTTGATGCCTATGGGGCCGCGCCGGTGGAGGTCGACGAGGATCTGCCGCCAATCGATGTGCCAGCGGGGATGGAAAGCGCTGCGCCCGCTGCCGTTAGTTCTAGCGCGGCGGCAGCTCCGCCGATGCCGATTGTTTTGACCGATCTGGAGCGGAAATCCCTGGCGGGGGAGCGCGAGCTGCTGACGATGCTCACGAGCTACCCCGATCTGTTCCGCACGTATGCCGATCGCATTTGTTCTATCGAGTGGGTCGACCCGCGTCACGAGTCCATTGCGTGGGCCGTGCTGGCAACGCCGCCGGGAACCGATCCTGCGGCCTGCATGGATGCGGCGCGCGCGGTGTGTCCCGAGGCGGCGTTGCTTGTCAGCGCCGGGCGCATTTCGGCGACGAGCAAGCACCCGACCGAGACGAACATCGTCTTTATGCTCGATACCCTCGAGCTCTACACCATCAAACGTCGCATGCGAGCCGCGCAGGCCAAGTTGCGTCAGGACCGTTCACTCGACGATGAGGCCCGTCGCGTGCTGACTATGCAGGCGGTGCAAGATTCACAGCGCCAGCGCGAGCTCCAAAAGTCGATTGGTGGCGTGGCCGACCCGTTCCGTTTGATCGGTTTGGAGACCGCAGGTGCCGATCAGGCCTAGATGTTGTGGTCAACCAGCGTATTCTCGCCTATATCCTGTCTTTATTTTGGGTATAGACGTCTTTGTGTGTGCTAAAGTATTGAGTCCTGTGGACTACGAAGGGAGAATCTGTGCCAAAAAAGACTGAGAGCACGGGTACTGGGCTGGAATCCTACGTTGCAAAGCTCATGGGCAACGGCTCAAACAGGACTTCGGTAACCGAGGACGAGATTCAGGTCGCCCTGAAGGATATCGATGTCTCTGATGAGCAGCTCAACGCGGTGTATTCCGCGCTGCGCAACAGCGGCATCCAGATTATCTCCGCGAGCGGAAACGACGACGCCCCGATGGACGTCGACGATGACGATAACGATACCGACGATTTCGACGATGACGAGCACGATTCCGGCTCGCTCGACGATCACGAGCTTAAGATGGCCCGCCAGGCCGATGCCGAGATGGGCTCTTCCAAGAGCAAGAAGAAGCGCACCGTGCGCACGTCTCGTTCGCGTTCGCGCGTGCGCGGCATCGATGCCTCCACGGTGATGCTGACCGGCGACCCGGTTCGTATGTACCTCAAGGAGATCGGTAAGGTCGACCTGCTGACCGCATCTGAAGAGGTCGATCTGGCCATGAAGATCGAGGCCGGTCTCGAGGCTACCGAGAAGCTCGAGGCTGCCGATGCAGGCGAGATCGAGCTCACCCGCGCCGAGATGCGTCGTCTTACGCGTATCGAGAACGTTGGTCTTGAGGCCAAGCAGGCGCTCATCAGCGCAAACCTGCGTCTGGTCGTCTCCATTGCCAAGCGCTATGTCGGCCGTGGCATGCTGTTCCTGGATCTGATCCAGGAGGGCAACCTCGGTCTGATCCGCGCCGTCGAGAAGTTCGACTACCAGAAGGGCTTCAAGTTCTCCACGTACGCCACGTGGTGGATCCGTCAGGCCATTACGCGCGCTATTGCCGACCAGGCCCGCACCATCCGTATTCCCGTGCACATGGTCGAGACCATCAACAAGCTCGTCCGCGTGCAGCGCCAGCTCCTCCAGGACCTGGGTCGTGACCCGACCCCCGAGGAGATCGGTGCCGAGATGGATATGAGCGCCGACCGCGTCCGCGAGATCCAGAAGATTTCGCAGGAGCCCGTGTCGCTCGAGACCCCGATCGGCGAGGAAGAGGATTCCCAGCTGGGCGACTTCATCGAGGACTCCCAGGCCATCGTTCCGCCCGATGCCGCCAGTTTCTCCATGCTGCAGGAGCAGCTCACCCAGGTGCTCGACTCGCTTGCCGATCGCGAGCGCAAGGTTATCGAGCTGCGCTTTGGTCTCGTTGACGGACATCCCCGCACGCTCGAGGAAGTCGGCCGCGAGTTTGGCGTCACGCGCGAGCGTATCCGCCAGATCGAGTCCAAGACCCTGGCCAAGCTCCGCCACCCGAGCCGTTCCAGCAAGCTCAAGGACTACATCGAAAGCTAGTCAAGCAAGAAGCGCCCTCAAGCACATCTGCCTGGGGGCGCTTTCATGTAGTCGTTGGGGACGTTCTTAAACGACTAGTCATTGGGGACGTTCTTGAATGACTAGTCGTTTAAGAACGTCCCCAATGACTGGGTCGGAAAATTTCTTAAAAAAGTTCTTGCCCCTCGCCCAATCGTCCGTATAATAAACTTCGTTGCTTGAGAGCACGCACCTATTCCTCGGTAGCTCAATGGTAGAGCACGCGGCTGTTAACCGCGCTGTTGTAGGTTCGAGTCCTACCCGGGGAGCCAGGTTTTAAAACCCGTCGCTTATGCGGCGGGTTTTTTCATGCCGCGATCGCCTGTGGCGAACGTTGCCGTATCAACATTTCGTGTCGAGGATGTAATCGCGAACCCCGCCGCCTTAACATGGCGCGGTCGTTGTAAACTATTGGAATGATTGCTCCCACGACATGGTGCCGCGAGCACCAGAAAAGGAGATTCTTGTGTCTGAGACCATTAACGGCAGCCTGAGCGTCTCGAACGACGTTATTGCCGATATTGCCGGTTATGCCGCGATGACGTGCTACGGCGTCGTCGGTATGGCTGAACAGCTGCAGGGCGCCGAGAGCGTGCGCCTGCTTGCCGGCCAGCGCCTCCGCAAGGGCGTGCTTGTTTCCGCCGACGAGAACGGCCTCACGGTCGACCTTCACGTCGTGCTCGAGAACGGCGTCAACATGAAGTCCGTCTGCCACAATCTTTCGAGCTCCGTCGCCTTCACCCTGCAGGAGATCGCCCAGATCGATCCCGCCAGCCTTAAGATCGGCATTCACATCGACGCGCTCAAGAGCCGTCTGAACTAGCATCCGAATACGGAGATTTCACCACTCATGATTGCAAAGACCATTCGCACCTGTTTTCCGATCGCTGCGGCTGCCGTTTCCGAAAAGGCCGAGGAGATCAACAAGCTCAACGTCTTCCCCGTACCCGACGGCGACACCGGCACTAACATGTCGCTCACGCTTGCGTCGGTGACCAAGGAGCTTTCCGCACTTCCCGCCGATGCCGACATGGAGGCCATTGCCGGCGCCATCACCCACGGTTCCCTGATGGGCGCCCGCGGCAACTCCGGCGTCATCACCTCGCAGATTCTGCGTGGCGTGGCCGAGGGCCTTGTCTCTGCCGATGAGCCCATTACGTCCGCCAATATCGCCTTCGCCTTCCGCCGTGCCGTCAAGGTCGCCTTCCAGGCTGTTCGTAAGCCCATCGAGGGCACGATTCTCACGGTCCTGCGTGATGTTTCGACCAAGGCAGACGAGTGCGAGAAGAAGAAGTTTTCTGCCGAGGATGCGCTCGACGCCATCGTCGTCGAGGCCTACCAGTCCGTCGCCCGAACGCCCGACCTGCTGCCCGTCCTCAAGGAGAACGGCGTGGTCGACTCCGGCGCCTTTGGCTTTGCCATTTTCTTGGAGAACTTTGTTGCCGCCGCTCTTGGCCGCAGCACCGTGGTCGAGGATTTCTCCGCTACGTTTGATTCCGCCGGCTCTGCCCGCGATGCCGCCCTCGATCGAGTTGAGATCGAGGCCAACGACGACTGGGAGGGCTCGGAGTTCCGCTACTGCAACGAGTTCCTCTTTAAGGCCGACGCTCCCTTTGACGAGGACGAGTGCCTTAAGTTTCTGGGCTCCATGGGCGACTGCGAGCTGCTCGTGGGTGCCTATCCCGACTACAAGATCCACGTGCACTCCAACACCCCGAACCTGGTGCTCGAGCACATGCTGCAGCTCGGTCAGATCTACGAGGTCTTTATCCACAACATGGAGATGGAGGCCCACGACCGTACCGCTAAGATCCACGAGGACCAGGAGAAGGCCGCCGAGCCCGCGAAGACGCTGGGCTTTGTCGCCGTTGCCGCCGGTTCCGGCGAGGCCGACATCCTCAAGTCCCTTGGCGTCGATGTGATCGTGTCGGGTGGCCAAACCATGAACCCCTCGACCGCCGACCTGCTTGGCGCCGTCGACCAGGTCAACGCGACCTCGGTCATTATCCTGCCCAACAACGGCAACATCCGCATGGCTGCCGAGGCTGCTGCCTCCGCCTGCACCAACAAGAAGGTCGCCGTCGTTCCCACCAAGACCGTCCCGCAGGCCTTCTCCGCGCTGTTCGCGGTCCTGCCCGATTCCGAGCTCGAGGATGCTGTTGCCGCCATGGTCGACGCCATCAGCGAGGTCCGCGATGGCGAGGTCACCCGCGCCGTTCGCGACTCCAGCGCTTCTGACGGCTCTCCGATTCACTCCGGTGACGTCATGGGCATCATCGCCGGCTCCATCGATGTGGTCGGCTCCGACGTGAAGCAGGTCACGCTCGACTGCATCAACCGTATGCAGGAGGAAGAGGAGGGCGACGCGTTGACGATTCTGGCCGGCGAGGAACTGTCCGATGAGGCCTTCCAGGAGATCGTCGACGCTATCGAGGAGGCTCAGCCCGATCTGGAGATCGATGCCCATCGTGGCGAGCAGCCGCTCTATCCCGTGATCTTCTCGATCGAGTAGGCTCTGCCTATGTCCGAGCTGTGCTCCGTGCCGCGCGTCTCGGAGCGCTTTGCCCAGAGCAATGCGCTCGACGAGGATATCGCGCGACTCAAATTTGTTTCGGGTAAACGTGAGGAGGCCCTTCGCCGTCTGGGAATTCGGACGGTGGGGGACCTCCTCCTCCATATTCCTCATCGCTACCTGGACTTCACTCGCTCGTGGTCCATCGAGATGGCGCCCATCGGTACCGTGTGCACCATCATCGCCACGGTCGACCGTATTGTCCAAAAGCGGCCCCGTCCGCGTATGCAGGTGACTGAGGTCTCGCTCGTGGACGAGACGGGCGTGCTGCAGGTTGCCTTTTTCCGTCAGCCTTGGATTGCCCAACAGCTTAAGCAGGGCGACCGCCTGGCCGTGATGGGCAAGGTCGAGTTTGCCTACGGTTTTAAGCAGATGGCCTCGCCCCACTTTGAAAAGCTCGAGGACGGGCGTGCCGCGGGTACCATTTTGCCAGTCCACTACGTGAGTGATGGCGTGAGTCAGGCATGGATGCGCCGTATCGTGAGCGGTGCGCTCGAAGTGGCTGCCAATCCGTTCGATCCCATTCCTGCGCCGCTGCGCGCAAAGCGGAAGCTCATGAGCAATGCCCGTGTGCTGCGCTCGATCCACTTTCCCTCGAGCATGGCCGAGCGCGACATCGCACGCCGGCGTCTTGCGTACGAGGAGTGTCTCTGCTTGCAGCTCGCACTGCGTCTGCGCAACGATGGCGGTATGGTCGACGTGGTGCCTTATGCGCATGCCGCGGGCGAGCATTTGGCTGCGCTCAAACAGGCCCTGCCGTTTTCGCTGAGCGATGAGCAGGAGGCCGCGTTCCAAGACATCCTGCACGACATGTGCGATGGCGGGCGCGTGATGAACCGCCTACTGCTGGGCGACGTCGGTACCGGCAAGACGGCCGTCGCCGCTTGCGCGCTGGCCGTTGCGGCCGATTCGGGTACTCAGTCCTGCGTTATGGCGCCTACGGGCGTGCTGGCGCGTCAATATGCCGATAAGACCGGCCCCTTGCTCTCGCAGGCTGGCATGTCCTGGGCGCTCCTGACGGGTGCCACGCCGGCGGCCGAGCGCGAGCAGATCCATGCGCAGCTGGAATCGGGCGAGCTCGACGTGCTCTTTGGTACCCATGCGGTCCTTTCGGATGACGTGGCGTTTAAGCATCTGTCGCTTGTCGTCATCGACGAGCAGCACCGCTTTGGTGTGGGCCAGCGCAATGCCCTGCGTGCCAAGGGCCCGGGTGCCGACTTGCTGGTCATGACTGCCACGCCGATCCCGCGCACGCTGGCGCTTTCGGTGTACGGTGACCTTGATACGAGCATCATCCGCCATCGTCCCGTTCCGGGTGCCGGCGTGACGACGCGCGTCCTTACCGAGTCGAGTCGCGACCTGGCCTATGGCGCCATTCGCGAGGCGCACGAAAAGGGGCAGCAAGCCTACGTGATCTGTCCGCTCGTGGAGCCGAGCGATTCGGCTGATGAGCTCGAAGACGTGCCCGGCATCGCTCGCGACGACGAAGGCCGCGTGACCGTTCCCGTGCCGTTGCATGACACGGCGACCGAGCTCGATCGCCTCCGTCTGGCATTACCGGGGCTTATCATCGAGCGTCTTCATGGTCGCATGCCTGCGGGGGAGAAGGACCGGGTCATCGATGCCTTTAAGCGTGGCGAGATCGATGTGCTCGTCTCGACTACGGTGGTCGAGGTGGGCGTCGACGTGCCCAACGCCACCGTTATGGTCATCGAGAACGGCGAGCGCTTTGGGTTGGCGGCCTTGCACCAGCTGCGTGGGCGCGTAGGCCGCGGCAGCGTGTCGGGTACGTGCCTGGTCATGACGCACTCCAAGGGCAACGGCGGCGCGTCGGCGGCACAGGAACGCCTCCAGTCGCTCGAGAAGACCTCGGACGGCTTTACGCTCGCCCAGATGGACCTGCGTCTGCGCCACGAGGGCGAGATTCTTGGCTACCGTCAGCATGGCGGCGTGACCTTGCGCTTTGTTGACCTCGATGCCGACGGGGAATTGATCGAGTGGGCCCATTTGGACGCGGTCGAGCTCTTGCGGTATGCTTGCAACCTTGACTCCGTGGCGACGCGCCCCTTGCGCGATGCGGTCGCCATGCGGTATCGACACATCTTTAAGGAGGTCAGCGGAGGATGAGAATCATCGGCGGCGAATGGCGCGGTCGTAAGATCGAGGAGCCCCGTGGTCGCGATGTCACCCGCCCCACGACCGATCGCGTGCGCGAGGCGTGCGCATCTATGGTCATGTCGGCATTCGACTTCGATCTGGACGAGGTCCGCGTGCTGGATGCCTTTGGCGGCTCCGGTGCCTTGGGCATTGAGATGCTCTCGCGTGGTGCCCGCTCGCTCACAACGTTTGAGATCGATCGCAACGCTGCTCGTCTGATTACCAAGAATATCGAGTCGCTCTGCCGTGACCGTGCGCGTTGGCGCGTGGTATCGGGCGACACTTCAGGAAGTTCTCGTTGGGATTCATTGTGTCCTGATTCCCC
>USFK01000071.1 GCA_900553935.1 uncultured Collinsella sp. | reverse complement strand
AGCACAGGCCTGCGGCGATGTCTTCGATGGACGCGCCTTCCTTTTGCGCCTGCTTGACGCGCGAGTTCATAAAGACCGTGCAGCGACTGCCCAGGTCGACCGGGGCCTTGGCATGGATGGCGGCATCGGCGAACGCGCGCACGTCCATGTTCATGGAGACAGCGAAACTCTCGATAAAGCTGCCGCAGCCCGACGAGCAGGCCTCGTTGAGCATGATGTGCTCAATCACGCCGTCCTTGACGCGCAGGCACTTCATGTCCTGGCCGCCGATGTCCAGGATAAACTCGACGCCGGGCAGGAATGCCTTGGCGCCGCGCAGGTGCGCAACGGTCTCGATCTCGCCGGAATCGGCCTTGAGGGCCTCGATGAGCAGCGCCTCGCCGTAGCCCGTAGTGGTCACGTGGCCGATGGTGCAGCCCGCGGGAATGTGGTTGTAGAAATCGGCCATGATGACCTTGGCCGTGCCTAGGATGTCGCCGTTGTTGTTGCCGTACCAGGTGTGCAGCAGCTGACCGTCCTCGCCCACGAGTGCGGCCTTCATGGTGGTGGAACCGGCGTCGATGCCAATGAACACGCGGCCGGTGTAGCCGTCGAGCTTGCCCTTGCGGACGACTTCCTGGTCGTGGCGGGTTTTGAACTCAGCAAAGTCCTCGTCGGTGGCAAAGAGCGGATCCAGGCGCTCGACCTCGGCACCCTGCGTGTCGCCTAAGCTGTCGATAGCCTCGATGAGCTGCGGGAACGTGCTGAGCTTGTTGGACTCGTGCGCCATGGCGGCGCCGCTCGCCACAAACAGGTGGGCGTTTTGGGGCACGATACGATGCTCCTCGTCCAGGTTGAGCGTGAGGTAGAAGCGGTGGCGCAGCTCGGAGAGATACCGCAGCGGGCCGCCCAGGAAGGCGACGTTGCCGCGAATGGGACGGCCGCACGCCAGGCCCGAGATGGTCTGGGTCACAACGGCCTGGAAGATGGAGGCGGCCACGTCTTCGGGGCGGGCGCCCTCGTTGAGGAGCGGCTGCACATCGGTCTTGGCAAAGACGCCGCAACGGCTAGCGATGGGATAGATGGTGGTGGCGTTGGCCGCGAGCTCGTTGAGGCCGCTCGCGTCGGTGTGCAGCAGGGTTGCCATCTGGTCGATGAACGCGCCCGTACCGCCGGCGCAGGTGCCGTTCATGCGCTGCTCGATGCCGTTGTCGAAGTAGATGATCTTGGCGTCCTCGCCGCCCAGCTCGATGGCGACATCGGTGGCCGGAATGAGGGTCTCGACGGCACGCTTGCTGGCGATGACCTCCTGGACAAACTCCAGGTCGAGCCACTGGGACAGCAGCAGGCCGCCCGAGCCGGTAATGGCGCAGGTCATCTGGGCCGTCGGTCGCAGCACCCTCGAACAGGTCGCGGGCGCAAGCGCGGACGTCGGTGTGGTGACGCTGGTACTTGGCGTAGACGATCTGGTTGTCGTCGTTGAGCACGGCGAGCTTAACGGTGGTGGAGCCTACGTCGATGCCCAGGTGCAGGTTGCCGCGGGCGGCCTCGGGGTTGAAGATCGCGCCTTCGGGGGCGTGGGCGGCGGCTACGGGCTCAGCGGCGGTGGCGGGCTCGCTAGCGATGGACGTCTCCCCTGCCGCGTTCTTGGCATCGGCAACTGCCTCGACAACTTTCTCGGCTGCCGCGGTCGCGGCCTTCTGCGCGGCGTTCACCACGGCGGGCGCGGCCTCGCGTGCGGCAGCAACCATACGATCCTTGATGCCCTCGACGAGTTTGCTCATCTGTCTCTCCTCTTAGTTGTTGGACTCGACGGTTGCGGCGGTGTCGGCCGCGTCCTCGAGCTGCAAGTTCAATAGCTTCATGCCGTATTCCGGCACGTTGATATCGATGGGTTGGCCATACAGGTCACCAGGACGAACAAAAGCGAGCACCGTCATAATGCGCGCCATGGCCTCGGGCGATTCGGTGAGCCCACGCTCAAACCAGCGCTGAATCATGCCGACCTCGGCGCTCACGACGTAGGTGACGTAGTAGTCAAAGAACGTGCCCAGCGCCAGGCCCAAAATGCCCGTCTGCGCACGCGGCACCACAGCCTCACGCGCGGTGTCGATAATCCTTTTAATGAAGGCCTGGTCGCCGCCCGGACCCAGCAGCGCACCGATTAAGTCGCGGTTGGCCGCAAGATAACGCAGCAGCTCAACCGAACCGGGCGCCGGCTCGAGCTCATCGATGTTGTGATAGAGATCGGGCAGCTGAGCTGCGGTGATGAGCTCAATGCGCTCACGGATCTCGGCCAGCAAGCCGTCCTCGATTTGATTGATAAAGTCGGGAATATCGCGATAGTGCGAATAGAACGTGCGGCGCGTAAGGCCAGCACGCTCGGTGAGCGACGCGACATTAATGCGCGAAAGGTCGCCGCTTTCGGCAAGCTCGCTGGCAAGTGCCTGGCGAAGGGCACGCTGCGAGCGAAGGGACCTGCGATCGCATTTCTCGAGCTGGGACAAGCGTCCTCCTTGTTACTCAGCCTGTGCGCTATTGCACAGTGCGAGTATTATTGCACACCGTGTGTATCAACACGTAAAGGCAATATTTAGAATGTGACGAGGGGGCAGTCCCTTTGTCACATCCCACGGCGGCATTACCGATTGTCCAAAATGTCATTCATGGGTAGAATAGTGTTGACGGCAGCCCAAGTTGTAGCTGGCTGGGCAGCGCCGTTGCTTGTTTTAGGGGGTCAACGCCTTAGCGGCGGCGACCCCTTCTGTTACGCTTCGAGCGTTGCTTGAGTACCTCGGAAAGTCCGATAAGCGTCGTAAGAAGCGAGACCAATGCGGTCAGGAGCCTCACGAAATCAATCAAATCGGTCATGGGCATCACCTCCCATCAGATGGAGGGCGCTGCCCGGCACATGGAACTGCCGTCAACGATACCGATTCTATCAAAGCGCAGTTAGATATGCGAATGTTTGTTCGCATTTCAGAAGATCGGAGCTCGGGTATGGCGAAGGAGCAGTTCCTTTGCCATACCCGAGCTTGTCGCCGAACTGCCAACTACATTTTTCGATTTATTCGGCCACGCTACTGGTTTTGTATAAATGCACCGCCGGGATTATCTGAGGGTTTTTGTCCTTATTTGAGCGTATACATGCCCATTTGCGCACTTACGTCACCGAATCAAACACCATTAGAGGCATGAATGTTCCCGAGAGGGCATCTTTAGCCATTTAACGACCTCCGACAGGCCGAATAACTCGAAATTTGTTGGTGGCGAAAGCGTGACAGTCCTATACGCCAAAAGCCGGTATCTCCCATGTGACAAAGGGACAGTCCCTTTGTCACATTATTCGATGATGGTGCAGGAGTTTTGTTTGCGCATGGTGGCGAGCATGTGTTTGGGGACGGCGTGGACCATGCAGCTGCCGATAGTTGCGCTCGCAGCAGCCTTAGCTGCATCGCTAGCGTTTTTGGTCGCATAGCTTTGGCGGAAACGCTTGAGCATGGCGATGTCGTTGCCGCCGTCGCCGTAGACCGCGACCTCGTCCTCGGCAATACCGTAGTAGCCCGCCAGCCAGGCCACGCTCTCGCCCTTGTTGCATGCCACGTCCGTGATCTCGAACATCACCGGATCGAACGGCGCGTTGACCACACGGTCCGAGCGCTCGGCAAGATAGGCCTTAAGGTCACGCTCCAGCTCGGGCGAGGTCACGCGACAATTGATCTTGCATACATCGTGGCGCAGGATGTCACCGATCGACTGGTCGAAATACTGCTCCTCGTGATACCCGCCGCGCGCACGCATGCCGCGCATCACGATGCGCTTGATGGGACTGTCCTTTTTAAAGCCCGCCTGATGCATCTCGAACGAACCGCTCGAGTACATGCCATCGGGCGTGGAACAATCAAAGCAAATGTCCGGGAACGCCTTGAGCAGTTCCTCAGTGACCTGCGGATCGATGGTCCAAGTCTTGAGCACCTCGCCATGGCTGTCGCGCACGATGGACCCATTGGAGCAGCAGGCGTCAAGCGCCAGACCCGTAAAGCCATGCTCGCCGATCGGCAGCGTCGAGCGTCCGGTCGCGGGAACCACATGCAGGCCGGCCTCGGTCAGCTCGCGAATGGCGCGGCGGATAGTCCCGTCTGCCTCATGCATGGCATTAAGCAGAGTTCCGTCTAAGTCACTCGCGAACATCTTGATCATGGGCATGCCTCTCCTTCGTCTGCACGATATTGTAGACGAAGGAGAGGCACGCCCAAACAATGCCGTCCCGGCGCGGCGTACCACCGCCTCCACAAATTCACGGTGCCCCAGCGCGTTAAGACAATCGCCACAAGCGACTTTTCAGCCGATAAAACAGCGCCGTCGTCAACGTCAGCACCGCCAGCATGCCTGCGAACACAATCGCCGGTGTCCATCGATCATATGCAACCCCGTACGTCAATTGGCCGATAGGTGTTGCGCAGGAAAGGACCACGTAAACGACCGAAAGCACTTTTCCGCAGAGCTCAGTCGGCGCTGCCCGCTGAACAAACGCAATGATTTCAACCGACGCAATGCTTGCCCACACCATGACCCATGCCGAACCAACCGCAAACACGGTGAACATGCATGCATCTGCGCTGAACAGTAGCGCGACAATGATCGGTGCGACTCCAAAACAGATCATCGCAACATATCGACATATGCCATTGAAAGAAAAACGATGCGGCCAAATGCCGACCAAGCCACTACCGGCAAGACCACCCAAGCCCATAGCCACCTCAACTATCCCAACGCAGGACGATTGCATGCCAAGATGCTTTGTAACAATAATGGGAGCGCCAATCGTTAGCCCAACCAACGCAAGGTTCAAAACTGCCGCAAGCAAAATCACAGCGACCAATAATGTGTTTTGCAACAGATACCGAATCGACTCCCGAAAATCGTTTCGGCATGTCGTACGAGTCGCGCCGTCTCCCATCGTTTCCGATGAGGCATTTTGCTTGAGTACGCCACCAAACAACAGAGCTGAAATCGCAAACGCCACCGACGCGATTGTGCAAAGAGCATCGATGCCAAAGCACCCATAGACTGCCGTCCCGACCACAGGGCCCAAGATATTGCTCACCATGGTCATCTGCGAAACCAATGCAGTGGCCCGCTCAACCTTCTCTTCACCCGCCATGCGCACCGTCTCAATTTGGAGCATTGGCTTTAGCAGCGATTGAACACCATATTGAACACAAAGTATCGCTACTACGACGACCGCAAGAGGCAATGAGCGCTTCATGGGGACAGACAGCAGTGATGCAGTCATCAGAGCAATGCCGAGGGACACGAGGACCTCGCGGTGTCTTCCCCGATCCGCTAAGATCCCACCAGCCGGAGTTGCGAGTACGCCGGGTATGAACGCCGTCGCCACGACGGCGCCATATAACGTTGACGATCCACTGCAATCGAACAAGTAAAGTGGATACGCAAAGCACAGCGCCGACAGCATCGAATACGTGCACAGCTGCGCAACCAGAAGTTCCGCGAGCCTGATTGACCGCACTGTTTTTGATTTCAACGAAACGCCGACGTCTCTCAGACCAGCCATAAGTCCGCCCCCATACATACCGCTAGTATGTATTTATCGACTTGAAAAAGGCAGCCGTGGCTACCCTCACAAATCAATTACATACCGTTGGTATCTATATTACCACCCAGCGCGGTCCCATACGTCCCAAATCTGCGCCGTTGTCTGAAGCACTTCTTCCCCCAAATCGAGTCCCACCGCGGCAGCCATCTGCGCCAAACATTGAGCGCGAGCGAGCATTCGATCCTTGGGTTCAAGCGGACGAAACAGTGGCAGCAACCAGAGATTCGCCAGCAACGATACGGCCTCTGCCGCTTCGCGCGGGCATTCGCACGCAATGGATCCGTCGGCGATGCCCTCCTCGATCACCGGCAAGAGATAGCCATCGGTAGACTCGTCAAACGAGCCCTGGTACTGCATCGCCAGTAGACGCGAGCTTTTCACCGGATCTGCCGCAGGATGCATGCGTGCCCATAGCTCAATTTGCGGAACGACAGACTCGGGCGCGTACAGTCGCTTGAGCTTTTGGGCTCCGGTCATATTACCGACGCTAAGCATCGAGCGGCGGTGCTCAACAATCGGAGTCATCGCCCGATCAAACGCGGCGTTGTAAATCTCTTCTTTGCTCTTGAAGTGATGATAGACAGCGCCCTTGGTCATGCCATCGAGACGGTCAACGATATCTTGAATGCTCGTCCCCTCATAACCCTGTGCGCAGAATAGCTCCAGTGCCGCGTCGAGAATCTTCGCGACCGTCTCCTCGGGATATTTATTGCGACCCATAATCCGCCCATCCGCAACGCAAGTCTTGTGCCTCATTGCAGCATTTTAACGTTGCGGATGGCAGGCGGTCGATTCTACACCGCGGCGGAGCCGTGTTCGCCGGTACGGATGCGGATAACATCCTCGACCGGCTCGACCCAAATCTTGCCGTCGCCGACGGCACCGGTGCGAGCGGCGTTGCAGATAATGTCAACGATACCGTCGACATGCTCGTCGGCGCAGATGAGGGTGAACTGCACCTTGGGGATCGTGTTGACGAGCAGCTCGTTGCCGCGCACGTATTCCTTCCAGCCATGCTGCGCGCCGCAGCCCTGCACCTGGTTGATGGTCATGCCGCGAACATCGGCAGCAAACAGCGCGTCTTTGAGAACCTCAAGCTTCTCAGCACGAACGATCGCCGTAATTTTCTTCATAGTGAATTCCTCTCTTCAATAAAAGAAATGAATTGTCCTTCACATGGCACGGGTTTTCCAGGTGCCCGAGATTGCCCCGAAAGAGGAGCGCCGCGTACTTCGGTACGCAAGCGACGGTTTGAGGGGCAAGGTCGGGTGCCTGGGAAAGCCGTGCTGCTAATCGAGTCCGGAGAAAGAAGGATAAGCGCTCTCGCCGTGCTGACTGGCGTCCAAGCCCAGCGCCTCGTCTGCCTCGTCCACGCGCAGGCTGCCGTGGAACAGCGCCTTGACCACCGCGGCGATCACCAAGTCGAGCACCAGCACAATGGCGACCGTCACCACAATACCCAGGACCTGCGAGATGAGCAGTGACATGTCGCCCGTGTAGAACAGGCCACCCTTACCGGTCCACGAAAGCTCCGGCACGCAGAACAGGCCCGTGAGAACGCCGCCCAAAATGCCGCCGATACCGTGGCAGCCGAACGTGCCGTGTCTGCATCGGTCACGGGCAAATGGAACCCGCCGAACTGGAAAAGATTA
>USFK01000070.1 GCA_900553935.1 uncultured Collinsella sp. | reverse complement strand
GCCAAGAATTCTCTGCTAATGTATCTCATGAATTAAAAACATGGAATTGTTTGAACCGATTCTTCATTTCTTTGAGCAGCGCTGGGTCCACAACATCATCTGGGCCGTCATCTTGGTAATAGTCACCGCCATCGCCGCCAAGGTGGCATCCAAGACCCTGCGCCACCTACTCAACCGAGACGACAACCCGCTTCCCGCATCGAGCATCTTCATCAACATCGCGCGTGCCGTCATTTGGATGATCGGCGGCAGCTTTATCCTCGACAACTGCTTTGGCATTAACGCAAACGCGCTCGTCGCCGCTCTTGGCGTCGGCGGCATCGCCATCTCGCTCGGCTTTCAGGACACGCTATCAAACCTTATCGGCGGCATGCAAGTGACCTTTATGGGCATCATCAAGCCCGGCGACAATATCGAGGTCGGCGGCGTGTCGGGCGTGGTCCAGGACATCACTTGGCGCCACACGACCATCGAGGACGCCTGCGGACAGACCATCATCGTCCCCAACTCCAACATCTCCAAGAACACACTCGTGCACCTCATGCCCTTTGGACGCGTTGTCGTTCCCGTCGCGGTGAAGGACACGTCAAAGTGGGACTCGCTCGATGCGCTGGCAGACGAGCTCGCCTGTGCCACCAAGGTCGCCGTTTCACCCATCTCGGGCTTTGACAAGGAACCCTACGTGCTCTTTAGCGAGATCGGCGACTTTGGCATTAAGGGTAAGATCATCTTTATCGTCAGTGACGACAGCACCACCTTTACGGCAGCCGACGCCTGCATCCGCGCCATCGCCCCCATCATCGCCTAAAACCACCGCAAAGGGGACAGGCACCTTTGTGGTGGTTTCGCATCGTGGTACCATGGTTCATATCGTTGTTTAAACGACTAAGGGAGTAGACACCATGGAAGAGGCCTATCGTCAAGCGCGCAAGCGCGGCGAACAGGGACGCCGTCGCGCCATCAGCCAAAGCGAGCATCCATATCTTACGGACCTCGACAGCTTGGTCGCCCAGCTTCCCTGCGGGCAGCGCGAGAACATCGGCCTGCGGGACATTCCGCTCGAAATGGTCGTCGGCACGGTTACCAAAGGTCGCCAGTCCGCCTTTTCGTGTAACTTTATGCCGCTGCTCCCCTGGAATACCGAATTCGCCCGCAAATGGTCCAACCTCTACGATATCCAAATCTCCGAGGGCTACCGCGACCCCATCATCGTCACCGAGTTCATGCACCGCTTTTACGTCCAAGAGGGCAACAAGCGTGTCAGCGTCCTCAAATTCCTTGACGCTCCGACGGTTTCGGCCAAGGTGACGCGTCTGTACCCCGGTAAGTGGGATTCCGTCGAGAGCCGCCTGTACGGTGAGTTTTGCGCCTTTTGGTACGTATGCCCCCTGTACGAGATTGAGTTTTCGCGCGAGGGCAGCTACGAGATGCTTGCCAAAATGCTCGGCCAAGATCTTGTCGAAAAATGGCCTCAAAAGAAGGTCGACTACCTACGTCACACCTTCCTGCTCTTTAAGCGCGCCTATCTTCGCGCGGGCGGCGACCACTTGGACATTACGCCTGCCGATGCCATGCTCGTCTACCTCAACGTCTACAACCAGGACCGTCTGCTGGATACGCCGACGGATATCGTCGTCAACCGTCTGTGTAAGATTTGGCGCGAGCTTGTCATTGCCGGCAAAAGCGACGAGGACAAAGTCGATCTTGTCGAAGCGCCGCAGCCCAACGAGAAAGAGGGCGCACCGACAAAAGCTACCTCGGGCGTGCTCAACTTCTTTATGAGCAAGACCGTCTACTCCACTGCCAATCCCATGCGAATCGCCTTTATCCACGAGTTTCCCTGTGCCACGTCGAGCTGGGACAGCCTACACGACCAGGGCCGCCGGTATCTTGATGAGCACTTTGGCGGCATCGTGCGCACCGAGGCGTTCGAGGACTGCCACGATTCGGACGTGTTCTACGCCGCCGTCGAGACAGCCGTAAAGCACGGGGCGAACGTCATCTTCTCGACCTCACACCGGCTCATGGAATACACGCTCAGGGCGTCAGTCGAGTATCCCCAGGTGCGGTTCCTTAACTGCTCAATCGGCCTTCCCCACCAAAGCGTCCGCTCGTACTTTGGAAAGATGTACGAGGCCAAGTTCCTACTGGGCGCCCTTGCCGCCAGCATGGCCGACAACCACCGTATTGGCTACCATGCGTCGGTCTTCGCCTCGGGCGCGCTGAGCGAAATCAACGCCTTCGCTATCGGTGCCTCGCTGCTCGACCCTCGTGCGCAGATTATCCTCACTTGGGGAGATGTTCCCGCCGGCGGTCTTGCCGAAGCCATGTGTCGCGAGGGCGTGAGCGTCATGACCGGCGCCGATATGTCCAAGTCTCTCGAGGACCCCACCGCCTACGGGCTTCACCGTCTGGTAAACGGCAAGGAAGTTACCGGTATTGCTATGCCGGTATGGAACTGGGGCCGTTACTACGAACTCATCGTACGCAGCCTACTGCACGGCACATGGGACGAGACCGCCGATGACCAGCAGGTGCGCGCCGTCAACTACTGGTACGGTATGAGCTCCGGCGTCATCGATATTCGCTACGCTCCGGGCCTACCCTATCAGACGCGTAAACTTGTGCAGCTGCTTCGCAACGGCATTGTCGAGGGCTCCATCAACCCATTTGGCGGCGAGCTCCACAGCCAGGACGGCGTGGTTCAGATTGAGGGCTTCCCTCCCCTGCCGAGTACGCAGATTGTCGAGATGAACTGGCTGGCTGACAACGTTATAGGCTCGATTCCGCAGCTCGATAACGAGCCGGAGGTCCGTGCCCTATGAATATCCTAGCCATTGCCGATGTAGAGGAGCGCTGCCTGTGGGAATGTTTTCGCAAGGAGCGCTTTGAGGACGTTGACCTGATTCTATCCGCAGGCGACCTGGATCCGGACTATCTTGAGTTTTTGGTCACTGTCATCAACAAACCGCTTGTGTACGTTCGTGGCAACCACGACGACCGCTACGCGCGCCATGCACCGGGCGGGTGCATTTGTGTTGAGGACAGCGTATATGTGTACCGAGGTATTCGCATTGCGGGTCTGGGCGGTTCCATGCGCTACCGCGACGGCGCGAACATGTATACCGAGCGCGAGATGGCAAAACGCATGCGCAAGCTATCGCGAAAAATCGCACTGGTAGACGGATGCGATATTCTACTTACCCATGCACCCGTCGCAGGCATGGGCGACCTGGACGACCTGCCGCATCGAGGATTCGAGTGCTTTAATGCGGCTCTTGAGTCTTGGGGTCCCGACTATATGATTCACGGGCATGTGCACCAAAGCTACGGCCCCAACTTTCAACGCGAGCGCCAACACCCATGCGGAACGAAGATTGTCAACGCCTGCGGCTATACCAAGATCGAAATTGACGAGGCGCGCTACCCCACGCGCGGTTGGAAGGCCGCTTGGCTCAACTCGCAAACCATGCGCCGCGAGCTCAAACGCCACGAAGCAATCGAGTCTTCAACCGCCAGAACCCCCTGGTAACTGCCAACAACCACCACGAAGGGGATAGGCACCTTTATGGTGGTTTTGCTGACTCGTCCGACCTGTCCATCACGGTGCTTGTGTAATTAACGAGAACACTCATTGTTTTGTAAGGACGGCGCTCACGTGCCGTCTTTTTTTGTCAACTTATGCAGTCTCGACCGTGTTGTATGTAGAGGGACCTCGCGAGACGCCTTCCCTATATCCACCACGACCAATTGGAGGTGACACTATGCCTGCACGCCGTAACCGCAATAGCACGCTCCGATGCGATGCCGATCAGATCGAGCGGGAAGCAAAGCGCTTGGTCGACACGTATTCCGACCTCATCCTTCGATTGTGCTATTCGGCCCTTGGATCCGCTGACGACGCTCAAGACATCTGCCAGGACACGCTGATCAAGATTCTCCAACGCACTCAACCGTTCGACTCGCTCGAACACGAACGTGCTTGGGTGATCCGAGTCGCACTGAACGCATGTCGCGATATCGGCCGTACGCACGCGAATCACCCGGTTGTCGACCTCGATTCGCTCCCCGATTTCTGCGCACCCGTAACACATACCGAGCAAGAATTCGCGCAACGCGACTGCGCCATTCTTTCCGCTGTCACGGCCCTGCCTCAAGCACAGCGCATCGCCATCTTTTTGCACTACTACGCAGGCATGAGCATCAGGGAAATCGCAGACGCCGTTCACGCGACGCCAGCTGCAACCGCCCAGCACCTTAGCCGCGGACGTGCGTCACTTCGGCTTTCCTTGAAAGGAGACCACAATGACTACGAATTCGAATGACTATCGCCACGCCCTGGAGCACATTTCGTTTACCGATAATGCGAAGCAGCACATGGCAAACTCGATTGCTCAGTCCGTCGCCTCGAGCGATGCGGCGACCGCTCAAAGCAACTTTAATGGCACGCGACGCAAGCCGCGCATCGCCCGCCATCCCGTAAGAACAGTCGCTCGCATTGCCGCTGTAACGGCAGTCCTCGCTATCGTCATTGGAGGCGCTGGCACGGCTATGGCAACAGGCGTCCTGCCGCTTCCTTCTGACATGCTTTCCGACATCTTTGACGGACCTGCTTCTCAAACCGAGATCATCGACCGTATTGGCCGGCCCGTCGGTGCTAGCTGCTCCAACAACGGAGTCACCGTGACCGCCGACGCCATCATGGGCGACAAGGATATGGTTACCATCGCCTATACGCTTACGTTCGACGATCCCGCTGCCCTGAAAAAGCTTTCCGAGCCGGGCGAGAACGGAACTATCGCCGGAAGTGTCGATGGAAACGTATACGTTGATGGCGAGCATGGCGGCCAAGGCCAATCATGGCTCATTGACAAGAACCCCAACGACTCCAGCATTCAATACTTTGCACAGTTCAGCGTTGAATCACCCGGCCTTATGGGCAGGACCGTCCGCACGCATATCAACTCTCTCGTTGTGCCACGTGCTGGCAAAGAGCTTCCCGAGTATAAGAAAATACTTACGGGCCCATGGGATCTTAAGTTCCAGCTGAATTACGAAGATACATCCGTTACGATTCCCGCGCCCAAATCGGTCAACTTTAACGGCACCAAGGCGACGATTCAAGAGGCCACCGTATCCTGCGTTGGCGTTTCAGTCCGCTACAACATAGATCGTTCCATCGAACACGACAACAACAGCGGCAAGATGTCTCAAAACATGGAGGAGTCTATGGATGCCGTTGGCAACATACCCCTCATCGTGACGTTCAAAGACGGTCATGTTGAGGACGCAACCAGCCACAGCGGCTATTTCGCAAATAAACTGGATAACGGCACCACTGATGTCCACAAGACCTGGCCGTTCTCGCAAGTTTGTGACACAGACAAGATTGCAAGCGTACAAATTGGCGATACGGTCATTCCCATGAATTCGTAACGCTACGCGGCTCGTATATGCACCCGGTTCCGCACTTCGCGTCTAAAGATGCGCTGTCATCGAGCAGCGTGAGCGCAAGGCCGCCCGTATGGTCGGCTGGGAACACCTCGTTGCGCTAAAAACCACCACGAAGGGGACCGGCACCTTTGTGGTGGTTTTGCTGACTCGTCCGACCTGTCCCAACGGTTTGTCTCAATCTGTAACAGGTAGGGCCCAAATAATCGGTTAGCTGTTACAGATCGAGACAGACCACGGATGCTCAGCCGAAAATCTCAATCTGTAACAGGTAGGAACGATTTTGCCCCTTAGATGTTACAGATTGAGATATTTGACAGCTTGAATCGGCATCGCCTACAGCGCGGCGACGACCTTGTCGCCCATCGTCGTGGTGCCGAGGATCTTATCTGCCGGGGTGTTGACATCGGCGATGTCACGGGTGCGCCAGCCCTCGTCGAGCACGCGCGCCACGGCGCTCTCGATCCACGCGGCTTGCTCGCCCATGTCGAGCGCGTAGGTCAGCAGCATCGCCACCGACAAGATTTGAGCCAGCGGATTGGCCACGCCGAGCCCCGCGATGTCAGGAGCGCTGCCAGCGCTCGGCCCAAACAGCGATACGCCATCATCCAGCGAGGCAGAGGCAGGCATACCGAGCGATCCGGTAATCTGAGCCGCCTCATCGGACAGGATGTCGCCGAACATGTTCTCCGTCACCACGACGTCAAAGTCTGCCGGTCGACTGATGAGCTGCATGGCGGCGTTGTCGACGAGCAGGTCCTCAAGCTCCACGTCGGAGTACTCCTCGTCTTGCACGCGATGCACGATCTCGCGCCACATGCGGCTCGTCTCCAGCACGTTGCGCTTATCAACGCTCGTCACCTTGCCGCGACGTTTGCGCGCCGCCTCAAATGCCTGGCGCGCAATGCGCTCAATCTCGTACTCGCGATACTCCATCACGTCGACCGCACGCTGACCGGCCGCACCCGCAGCGCCCGCGCAGGTCACGGATGCGGGCGCCAAAGTCCCACGGCATGTTGTAGCCCATCGTATCGGGGATGTTCACGACCGTGGCACCGGCCTTTACGGCCGCCTCGATAATGCGCACCAGAAACTCCTGATCGGAGCGGCCGGCATCCTCGGCATAAAACTCAACATCGTCAACGAACTTGCGAGCATGTTTGACGGCATGGATCGCTCACTCAATTGCCCTTTCCTCAGTCATATGGAGCTTGTCGCGCAGGTGACTGGTGCTCACACCCAGCCCTGTATGGATACGGGGCCTCTGGGCCGTTTTGAGCGCCTCTGCAGCCACTTCGATATCCCTGTCGACAGCGCGCGTCAGGCCGCATACCGTGCATCGGTCGCCCGCAATCTTGCCAATCTCCTGTACGGAGCGAAAGTCACCAGGACTCGAGATGGGAAAGCCCGCCTCGATAACGTCCACGTTCATGCGCACCAGCTGGCGGGCGATGAAGAGCTTTTCCTCGGTATTCATGCTGGCGCCCGGCGACTGCTCACCGTCGCACAGGGTGGCGTCAAAGATTGTGATTTTGCGGCTTATATGTTCCTCCTGATTGACCGTTTTATGACAGATGGCTTTCAGGAGAGAGAGAAGGCCTAGAGATAGAAAAATACCCGTGTCGCTCATCACGCCTGAAAGCGGCAGACGATAGCGCACCCGGGTACAACAAATCGTTATAGCGAGATTACAACCCTAGCGCGCTATCCAATCTAGTAGCGCTAGGCCTAGGAGCTGTTGCGTGTTCTTAAACATGTTGGGCTCCCTTCGGCCTCGGGTAGTACTACATCGCGCTAAAGTACAACACAAGTAAAACCACCACAAGGGTGCCTGTCCCCTTCGTGGTGGTTT
>USFK01000069.1 GCA_900553935.1 uncultured Collinsella sp. | reverse complement strand
CGCACTCCCCGGCTTCATTCCTTCCGCATCGCATGTGCGATAGCCTCTGCGACCCTTTGCGCCACCGCCATCGCACAAGTGGCGTTCTCCTTAAAGCCAGCAATCGAAGTGCTCGACAACCCTGTAATTGCAGACTCCCCCGCGTATCCAGCCCTTGCGATCTCGACATTGGTCCCTGCCGTCATCGGTATCGCTACGACCATCCTCAGCGCCGTTCTCGTGTGGACGATCAAGAGCGCAGACCCCTTCAAGAAAGGGTCTGCGACATGCTTGAAGGTGCTCGGCATTCTCTTCGTTGTTCAAGCTGCCACCAGCCTCTACGCCGGCTCACTCAAAACCTCCGTTTCGATGTTTGGCGGCGAGGGGGCCGTCGGCGCCCAAGAGATCGCTTCATCATTCGATTGGACCTCTCTGGTTCTCGGCATCGTCCTGTTCATGCTTTCCCAGCTCTTCTTGTACGCCCGAGAGCTGTACCTCGACTCCGACGAGATTGCGTAAGGAAACGCCATGCCCGTAATTGTTCGCCTCGACAAGATCATGGCCGAGCGAAAGATTTCCTCGAACGAACTTGCCGAAAGGATTGGAACCACGCCCGTGAACCTGTCCCGTATTAAAAAAGGGCATATTCGCGGCATTCGCTTCAACACACTCGAGCAGCTATGCCTCGCCCTTCGTTGCCAACCCGGAGACCTTCTCGAAGTCATGAGCGAAGAGGATGCCCGAAAGGAGTTCGGACTCGATTGGTCCGCCGAGGATTAGAGGGCGGTCGTACTCGCCCTGCACACGGGGATGCGAATCGGCGAGGTCTGCGGCCTTCGGTGGTGCGATGTGGATTTCGAGACGGGCCTGATCTCGATCAGACACTCGGTGGCGTACGCGAAGGGAATGGGTTCGTTCATCAAGGACACCAAGACCCATAACGCCAGGGGTATCCCCATCGACCCGGTCGGCCTACTCCCCTTCCTGAAGGAGACCCACGAGATCGACTGCGGAAAGCTGCGCTTGCGCGGCCTTACCGGGGCGGTCGAGATCGGGGACTGCTACATCCTGTCGGAGCCGGGCGCGACCTTCGCGACGACAAGCTATATCCGCAGGGCGTTCAAGACGTTCTCGGAGACCAACGGCCTCATGGGCACCAACGACGAGCTGATCACGTTCCACGGCCTTCGCCACACGTTCGCAACGCAGTGGATCCGCCAAGGCGGCGATATCAAGGCGCTCCAATCGATCCTCGGCCACAAGGACGCCATGGCGACGCTCAACGTCTACGCCGACATCGAGCCCATCTCCAAAATCCATAACATGCTGCGCGCCACGCCGTGCCTTTGGCGCGGGCACCTCGGGCCGAGGGTCGATCCGGGTCCCATGTTCCAACAGAGGATCCAGGAGTCCATCGAGACGCTCCAGGCGTTCGGCTACGGCATCACCGAGCCGGACGACCGAAATATCGCCATACGCGACGTGAAGACGAACAGTTGGCTCTAGCTCACCGAGTACGCGGCAGTGCTGGGCCCATCCCAACTGAGGTCACGGTGGTCCGATAGGGGCGCCGCCCGCGGCATGCGCCGCGGAGCGGTATCCCCTACCGAAGGGCGGGGATGCCCTCCGCTTCCAGTTCGGAATCAGCCGTCGGAGGCGTTCGGCTGACTGCGGGAACGGCCTGTCCGCTCAATGTGTTCGGCTGAGATCGGAAAGCAACCCAACACGAGCCGGACACGCGCCAGACGGCTCTTCCCCGTGCGGCCTTCCCCCTTACGCTCATGTTGCAGGCATGTAACGCCGCAGCGAGCGCGCCTTTTTTGCGCCAGACAGGTACAATGATGAACACTGTACCGTAGCGGAGCGCCCCGCGCGCGCCGCAATCACGCGAAAGGGTTTCCCATGGCCGAGATCTCGTCCTCCCGTATCGTCATCACCGTCCTTGGCAAGAACCGCCCCGGCATCGTCGCCGGCGTCACCCGTGTCCTAGGCGAGGCCAACGTCGACATCCGCGACATCACGCAGTCCATTATCGAGGACATCTTCACCATGACCATGCTGGCCGATACCGCCGAGTCCAAGCTCGACTTCGCCGAGCTGCAGAAGGCGCTGGCCGAGGCCGGCGAGCTTTCGGGCGTCAACGTGTCCATCCAGCGCGAGGACGTCTTTAACTTTATGTACCGCCTGTAGCGAGCAAGCCGCTGGGGATAGCCTGACGCGCGCATGCCCATGCAAGTCACCCCGATGCGGCCCGGAGAGGAGCGCGCATGGCCTACGACGCCAAGAAAATCTATTACCGCTTCGATGACCACTTGAGCCGCCTGGTTCTGGATTACGAGGCGAGCCGTCAGATTTCGCCCGAAAGCGAAAACCTCTACCACGGCCTGCCGACCGACCCTTATGACGAGGGCTTGTTCGAAGAGCACAATGTCAAGCGCGGCCTGCGCAATGCCGACGGCTCGGGCGTGGTCGCGGGCCTCACTCGTATCTCGGATGTGCACGGCTACAACAAGGTCGACGGAAAGGTCGTGCCCGATCAGGGCAAGCTCACGCTTCGCGGCTACAGCATCGAGGATCTGGTCAACAATGCCCAGGCCGAGAATCGCTACGGCTACGAGGAAGTCGCCTATCTGCTTATCACGGGTTCGCTGCCCAACAAGGAAGAGCTCGACGGCTTTTGCGAGCGCCTGGGCGCCTTTAGACACCTGAGTGACGAGTACGTTAAAGAGTTCCCTATGACCACGGTGTCGTCGAGCATCA
The DNA here is from genome assembly GCA_900553935.1 of uncultured Collinsella sp. Classification (GTDB taxonomy): domain Bacteria; phylum Actinomycetota; class Coriobacteriia; order Coriobacteriales; family Coriobacteriaceae; genus Collinsella. The sequence continues at coordinate 4,676 of USFK01000069.1, read as the reverse complement.
TGAACGTGCTCCAGCGCGCCGTACTGTTGCTCTACGCCTTCGATGCCGAACCAGACGTGATCACGCCCGAGCACGAAATCGACGTCGCCATTTCCATGCTCGCACGTCTCCCGCGCATCGCCGCCTTCGCACACATGGCCTCGGTCGCCAAGCTTCGCGGCTCCGAGGTTCACGTGCCGCACCCCACGCCCGGTCTCTCCACCGCCGAGACCATCCTACAGGTCTTGCGCGGTGGCATGGCGTTCACCCGCGACGAAGCCATGCTGCTCGACGTGATGCTCATGCTGCATGCCGAGCACGGCGGCGGCAACAACTCCACCTTCGCTTGCCGCGTGCTGTCGTCTTCGGCCACCGACCCGTATTCCGCCTACGCCGCGGCTATCGGCTCGCTCAAGGGCCCGCGCCACGGCGGTGCCAACGCCAAGGTCGTGTCCATGCACGAGGACATCCGCGCGCATGTCTCCAACTGGGAGGACGAGGACGAGGTCGCAGCCTACCTGGGCAAGATCCTCGACAAGCAGGCCTTCGACGGCACGGGCCTCATCTACGGTATGGGCCACGCCGTCTATACGCTCAGCGACCCGCGCGCCGAGGTCTGCCGCCGTTACGCGCGCACGCTTGCCGCCAAGAAGGACCTGGGCGATGAGTTCGCGCTCATCGAGCGCATCGAGCGCCTGGCACCCCAGGTCATGCGCGACCACGGCATGACCAAGCCCATCTGCGCCAACATCGACCTGTACACGGGCTTTATCTACAAGATGCTCGGCGTGCCCGAGACGCTCTTTACGCCGCTGTTCGCCGTCGCCCGCATGGCCGGTTGGTCGGCGCACCGCATGGAAGAGCTCTTCTGCGCGCACCGCATCATCCGTCCCGCGTATCGCCCGGTTATCGAACCGTTGGAGTACAAGCCGCTCGCTGACCGCTAGGACGCGGACCGTTATAGAACTCGAGCGTGGCCAGGGCATCGCCGCCCTCGGCCACGCTTTTTATGCCAGCAGAAAGGGCTGCATCAAATGATTGTGTTTTCCGATATGGATGGAACGCTGCTGACGAGTGATAAGCAGATGAGCGACGCCACCTGGGCGATGCTCGACGAGCTTGCGCGCCGCGGTATTGAGTTTGTGCCCTGCACAGGCCGTCCACTGTCAGGCGTCTTTGAGCCCATCCTCGCCCATCCCGCCGTGCACTACGCGGTCTGCGCCAATGGTGCCAGCGTCTGGCAGCTCGACGACGATACGCCCACCGATGCCTCACGTGCTACGCGCATTTTGAGCCGACCGCTCGACCGCGCCATCGCCCACCACGTCCATAGCATTGCCACCGGCCATGACGTCACCTTCGATATCTTCGCGGACGGGCAGTGTTTCCTCCCCCGCTCGCTCTACACGCGCCTGGACGAATTCTGCGGCGGCGATCCTCACATCGCGGCTTCGCTCAAGCGCACACGAACACCGATCGACATGGATATCGACAGCAAGATCGACGAGGTCGAGACGCTCGAACGCATCGCCATGTACTGGCACGACCCCACCGATCGCGACGCCATCGCGGCGGCGCTCGACACGCTCGGAGGCATTGAGGTCACGCGTTCGTACGCCATGAATATCGAGGTTATGGGCGAAGGCGCCACCAAGGGAACGGCCCTCACGTGGCTGTGTGAGCATCTGGGCGAGCGTCTCGCCGACGCCTGGGCGTTCGGCGACAACATCAACGACATCCCCATGCTGCAGGCAGCGGGCCATGGCATGGCCATGATCAACGCCGAGCCCGAAGATCGCGAGGCCGCCGACGCCATCACCGAATACGACAACGACCACGACGGCGTCGCCCGCACCATCATGGCCGCCCTCGCCTAGTCATTGGTCAGTCATTGGGGACGTTCTTAAACGACTAGTCACTGGGGACACTCTTCGCAAAAAGCTGCAAGGACTGTCCCCCACTGTCGGCAGAAAAGGAACGTCCCCATCTGCCGGATTAAGCGAGGCTCTCCAGCACACGACGGAGTTCTTGCTGGACAGCGTGATCGCGGTTGCAACCCACGACGCGATCGGCCACCGCCTTGAGCGCGGGGCGCGCGTTTTCCATCGCACAACCCGTGCCGACAAAGCGAATGATCTCGTAGTCGTTCATCGAGTCGCCAAACGCCATGACCTCGTCGCGTCCAATGCCGTAATGCTCCGCGAGCTGCGCGATACCCGAGGCCTTCGATACACCAGGCTGCATGGCATCGATCCACGCGTTGCCCGAAGGCGCAAAAGTAAAGAGCTGACCAAGTTCGCGCTGTAGCACGTACGCACTGTCCATAACCGCACTGTCGTCGCAAAAGATACTCGCTTTGATGATATTTACGCTGGGATCGGGCAGCTCCCAAATACGCTCGGCATTGGGAAGGTCCTTATCGACCTCACGCACGAACTTGCACTCGTCATCGAGCAGGAAGGACTTGGTTCGGTCAAAGAGCGCAAGATGCAGATTGGGAAACGTCCTGACGGCTTGGGCGAGCCTTCGAATCGCCAGGTGGGAATACACCTCACGGTCTACCATCTTACCGTCGGCGTAGACTTGGGCGCCGTTAGCGGCGACAAAGTCCATCTTGTCGCGAACGGGCGCAAAGAACTCGCACAGGCGATCGTAGCGACGACCTGACGATGCGGCGAAATGCACGCCATGCTCGTGTAGCGCCAGAATCAGTTCGTAGGTCTCGGGAGGCACCTGGCCGTTTTCGTCAAGCAGCGTGCCGTCCATATCGGATGCAATCAGTTTAAACATAGAAAAGCTCCCTTCGGGCTTGTTGGAATCGAACGTGTATCCGATTCCAACGTACCCAAAGGGAGCTCAAATAAGACTCCGCGGGCGTAAACGTTACAAGGACCTGGCAAATAGCTCACACATGCCAGAGGTCCCACAATCGCGGCGTCAGGCGACACGCCAAAGAGTGTCCCCAACGACTAGTCGTTTAAGAACGTCCCCGATGACTAGTCGGCGTAGGTGAAGGTTGTAACGTCGAACATGCCCTCGGGGCGGATGCGGAGCGTCGGGATAACCGGCAGGGGCAGGAAGATGATGCCCATGATGGGGTCGAGCGGCGGCTCAATACCCATGGCGCGTGCCTTGACCATAAAGTCGTCGTGCTGCGCGGCAACGTCCTCGGCCGTGCCTTCGCTCATAAGGCCACCGAGCGCCAGCGGAATGCGCGCCACGACCTCGCCGTTACGCACCAGCACGTGGCCGCCCTGGCCCACGGCCTCAACGGCAGCCATCATATCCGCCGCATTGTCGCCCACCACGCACACGTTGTGCGAGTCGTGGCCGATCGTGGAGGCAATGGCACCACCGGTGATGGTGAAACCGCGCACCCAGCCGCGACCGATATGCTTGCCGACCAGACCCAAGCCAGCGGGGCCGTCGCCATCGGCGCCCTCGGCCTGCAGCGACACGCCGCGGCCATGGCGCTCGATCAGCATAATGCGGCGCAAGTCCTCGGCGCTCTCGGGGCGGGCCATACCCGTGATAGCCATACCCGGGATGACATCGATAACGGCCTCGCCCGGCTTAAAGGCATAATCAAACACGTCGAGCGAAAGCTTCGGCAGCTTAACGGAGGCGCGCAGCTCATCGGCAAGGGCTGCAACCTCGGCCATCTCGGGTGCGATCTCGCCCACAAAGGTGCCGTCCTGCGCCACCAGAGCACCGGCGGCATATACGCGATGCGGAGCCGTAGCAAACGTCAGGTCATTGAGCACCAGCAGGTCGGCACGCTTGCCCGGGGCAATCGCACCACGCAGCTCGTGCGGGTCGCGGCAGCCGTGATCCAGGCCAAACGCCTCGGCCGTGGAGAGGGACGCCATAGAGATAGCGACCACGGGGTCGATACCGGCCTCGATGGCCACGCGGCAGGCATTGTCGATCATGCCGGTCGCAAGCGCATCGGAAGGGGCGCGGTCGTCAGTCGCAAAGCAACAGCGGCGGGCGCGCGCGGGATTCTCCAGCAGCATCGGCGACAGGTTGGCCAGGTCATGGCTGCAGGTGCCCTCGCGCAGCATCACGTACATGCCACGAGACAGCTTGTCGAGCGCCTCCTCGGGAATCGTCGACTCATGGTCGGCGATAATGCCCGCCGCGGCATAGGCATTGAGGTCCTTGCCGGCAACGAGCGGCGCATGGCCGTCGACCTGCTTGGACGGCGTCTGGTTGGCAGCATCGATGCGAGCACAGGTCTCGGGGTCGGCCATAAAGACACCCGGCAGGTTCATCATCTCGCCCAGGCCAAAGACATCGCCCGGATGCTCGGCAAAAAACGCCTGCATATCGGCAGCCGAAATAACGGCACCGGCCTGCTCGTCGGGCAGCGCGGGCACGCACGAAGGCATCATGTACTTGATGGAGATGGGTGTACGGCGGCCGTCCTCAATCATAAAGCGCAAGCCATCGAGACCGGCAACATTGGCAATCTCGTGGCTGTCGGCAATAGCGGTGGTGGTACCGCGCGTCGCCGCCATGCGTGCATACTCGGCAGGGCGGATGTTCGAGGACTCAATGTGCAGATGCCCGTCAATAAAACCGGGGGCAAGATAGCGGCCCTGGCAATCGATGACCTCGGCAGCCTCATACGTACCGGCGGCATCGTCGCGACCGTCGTAGAGCACGCCGACGATCACACCGTCCTTGACGGCAAC
>USFK01000068.1 GCA_900553935.1 uncultured Collinsella sp. | reverse complement strand
ATACAGCGGGAGGATCAGCGTCTCCTGCACGGTGTTTTTCTCAATTTTACATTTCATAGGTTTCTTCCTCAGTGAATAAAAACTGTCATAATTGCCGCCAGCACAGCCGCTATGACCGGCATACCTAACTCATGTGCAGGATGGATGCAAAAATGCCCGTGCTTGATGCCCTTACTTCCGCGCCGTGACGCAGAGCCACTTTTTCTTTTTGCGTATCTGCACCTCGTGAAAACCCGCCTGCTCCAGATACGCCTTTAATTCAATGTCCTTGTAGATGGTCATGCCGCCGATGATCTGCGTCCACCTCTCGTCCTTGTCCGTATCGCCATTGCTCTCGTTGCAGATGAGAATTGTCCCGCCTGGCTTCAGCGTCCGCCAGACCTCACGGAAGCATCGGGGCAAATCAGGCCAAAAATAGACGGTCTCAAAGGCCGTGGCGGCATCGAAGTAGCTATCCTCAAACACCATATCCGCCACACTGCCTTGCAGAACGGCGCAACGCCCCTCCTGAATTGCAATTCGGTTGAGCTTTCTAGTCTTCTCCACGCTGACGGGCGAATAGTCGACGCCCTTGACGACGCCATGCGGGCATTTTTTCAGCAGCCGTTTTATGTTCGCCCCGCCGCCGCAGCCGCAATCCAGCACCTTGGCATTTGGCGCAAGTCGCAGAAATCGAAGTCCCCACCGCGCCACAGGGCTGTGGCCCAGGTTCATCATGGCAACCATAAGTTTTCCGCCGAGGCCCACGGGCTTGCGGGTGTTTTCAAAGAACGACATCTGGCCCCTCCGATTTCGTGCATTCCGCATAGGTCAACGGGAACGAGGCCTTCAGCACCGCGCTTTTCCGCACCGCCCAGCCGTTTTGACGCAGGAAACGCAGGTATTCCTCGCTCGTCCATCTGCTGTGGAGGGGAAATCCCGCCATGCTCATGAAAAAGGCTTTTGCCTTGCCGGAAACCGAGTTCCCCGCGTGGGTGAAGGTTGGCGCGATGAGCACGCCGTCGTCCTTCAGCACCCGTCTGATTTCTTGCAGGGCCTTTTCCGGATGCGGCACTATGTGAAGTGCGTTGGAAACGATCACCACTTCGAAGGACTTCTGCGCATAGGGCAGGCGGAGCATATCCTGCACGGAAAAGTGCAGCTTTGCGGATTGATTGTCCCGCTTTGCTTCAAGGATCATCTTTGCAGAGGCGTCCGTAGCCTCGATGCGCGCCGCCGCATCCACGACGCTCTTTGCGATAAGCCCCGTGCCGGTGGCAACCTCCAGCACGGTCTTTGCTTTCACCACCGGCCGGATCAGCCCATACATCTTCTCATACGCCGCCCGGTCGTTTCGCATGAAACGGTCATACCGACCGGCGTTCTTGTCCCAGAAACCCTCGCGTTCGTGCATGGCTGTCGCCCCCAAACAGTTAGAGCAATCTAACTATAACACACAAATCATGCAGTAAGATGAGGCTAACCTTCTTTTCTTGACTAAGACGCATCTCTTCGGTTTTCGCTTATAACGGCGCGAATCAGATACTAGGCTGGAGCTGAAGAAAGAGCTCGGCGGACAGGTAGGTCGATACCGGTTCCCGGAACGGTGGTCCAGCCAATTACACCAGGGCCCTAGTCATTGAGTGGGAATAGAAAAATCCTTAGTTATGGGGGTATAAATTTGATTTCCTTTAGGATACCCCCCCATAACTATATGAATTGACCTGCTGACTCCAATGAAGATTGGAGGGCAACTGCCAGGGGTGACGGCCCAGCGAGTGTTATTTTGCGAGCTATGCGCGTTGAAAGCGACCTTTCGTGGCATAAACTACTTGCCGGAAGCCGCGGCTTTCAGAGTACGGCTTACGTGTACGTTTAACCTCCGTGGGCGACGGGGTGCCGCAAGGCGTAGAATATCGCCCACCTGTAGGGGCCTGCAGCGATGCGGGCCCCGCTTCGTATGAGGGGGCGCAACCGATGAAGATCGTATCCATCTCCCAGGACTTCTTCGACCTCGTCGAGGGCGACCGCGAGCTCATGCTTAAGCACAATCTCCCCTGCATCGTGGTGGTGAGGCTGCGTTTCCGCGGGAAGCGCAGGGACTTCGCCGTGCCGCTGCATTCCAACATCGCCCCCAACGTGCCCAAAGACCAGTACTTTGCGTTGCCACCCCGCCCCACGACGAGCCCTGGCTGTCGCCACGGCATCCACTACATCAAGATGTTCCCCATGACCAGGCCTACCAGCGCCGCTTCAGGACCGAGGGCTCGGCCTACTACGAGACGCTCCAACGCATCATCGACGGCAGCACCAAGCGCATTGTCTCAGAGTGCCAGGCATACCTCGACCGCTACGAGCACGAGGGAAGGCCTCGCTTTGTCGTCGACATCGACCGCATCGTGGTGCTGCTGGAGGGCGAGAAGTGGGGCACCTCGGCTCAGTCTCGAGCCATACAGAGTCGCTCCGCATTTTTGAACGCCGTGTGTGCGTCCCAAATACTTGAGAAACAAGCTGTGAAGTGCGGCGGCGCGCCCGTGCCCGTGCATAGCCGTCACCATCAGCGTCTACGCGGCGTCGGCTTCAAGTGGAACTGGCCCCACTGCTGTATATGGTTTGCCTTGCTGCACATGGCGATCAATGCCCACGATGCTTCTGCTTGCGCTTCAGCTTTCGCTGCTCGAAGCGCGCCTCCGCCTCATCCGCGCGGCGTTGGCTTCTTGCGCGGGCTGACTCCCGTTTCATTGTCTCCCGCTGACTCGCGAGCACCTGCTGCGCCCTGGTGCCCATCGCCGGCTGCTTAAGGGCCTTCGACGCCTCGCGGGCGCGGCGCTTGGGGTTCCTCGCGGGCTTGCTCGCCTCGGCGGGATCGTCACCGAAGAACGCGAGCTCCGACCATTTGCTTGTAACGAATCGCAGGATTTCCTCATCGGACGGTTCCGCGCCGAAGACGATGCGGGCGGCGCCGTATCTGCCGTCCTCGACATGCTCCGCCAGCCCGACCCAGAATTGGCCGTCGTGATATACGGTCAGGGTGGATGACACGCTGATCTGCATGGTTGGTTCCTCCTTTATGTAGATGACCATGCAGAGAAGGGACAACCAAGGAGGCAGGTTACTGATGCGGACTCCCGCACGCCCACGACTACCCGACGGGGACTGTGTTTTCATCTCTGATGCCCGCATTGTAGCACGCGTGAATGCGCCCGGCATCGCTGCTGACATGGCGCGACTGGGAATTGCTCCTCGATGCATCCCTGTGCATATTGCCTCCCCGGTTTCGAAACTTTAAAATAATTCGAGTTTCGAAACCGGGGAGGACCGAATGATGGCTTGGGTAGACCGCAATACGTAGGAAGTTTCGCCATCACCTATGCTGAACACGAGGTCGTCTTCCTCCAATCCGATTAGGCTGACCGAGCAATCAGCACCTTGATCGACATTCCCCTGCACATGAACCCGCTTATGCGCGCAAACGAGGGCTGCAAGGGCATGACCGCGCAGGAAGCGCTTGGGGTAGCGAACGGGGCCGAACATCGCCCTGCGCCGGCCTTGGCATCAGGTCCTCGCGCTGGGCGGTAATCCGAGGATCGGGAGCAAGGATTTGCCCAGCATCGATAATGCTCAGCTATACCCTTATTCCGTCTCCTTGCTCTTGCGGTATTCCGCGAGCCTGTCGTTCAATTCGCGGGTCTCGCGGCTCAGCTTGGCGTTGAAAGCAAGAGTGAGGACCGCCAGGATGGCGAGAAAGACAACCGTGAAGGTAACCCACGCCCCGGGGTTGTTCACGGGAACCCAAGCAAAGACAAACGCCAATGCACAGAGGGCTGCGTAGAGGCAAACGTCGAACAGCGCCAGGCGCGCGGGATACGCCATCTGTCTGATCACCGCGGGCGTGAAGAACACGAACTGCAGCGCGGGGACGGTGACGCACGCGGCGAGAATGGACCAGCAATAGTTAATGCCCTGCTTGGCGGTGTCATCAGCGAAACAAGTCCCTAATGCCAAGAAGGCTATCATGGCAACAGTGAAGCCGATACAGGTGCTTTTCACGAGTTGTCCGAGGTTTTCCGCGGGCGTCTTTTTATCGGTGTCGATAATGTCCCTGTTAATCATTTCGGTCTCCCTTCCTTCGTTTCGACTGCTTCAGACCGAGCTTCGATTTGACGTCGGGCGCATACTGGCGCGAGATAACGACCTGCTCACCGTTTTCCAAGGTGGCGATGATCCTGCCGTTGACGTCGGGCTTGAGGGCGGTGATCGCGCGGAAGTTGACGATGCAACCTTTCGCGATGCGCAGGAAGTCGCAGTCCGCCAGGCGCTCCTCCATCTCGTAAAGGCGCAGGCCCGTCTCGAGAACCGTGTCGGCCGTATAAATGAACGTGTGCTTGTCGACCGACTCGATGAACAGGACGTCTTCTGCGCTCAGCACGCGCGTGCAGCCGTCGGCCGTGCCCGTCACCTTCCTGTCAAGCATGCGCAGCCGAGCCGTTATATCAAGCACGCGGCGATCGACCCTTACGCAGACGATCGTGACTTCTATATCTTGAGCTGCTTCTCGCTCTTCGATTGTGATCTTCATGCGTCCTCCCTTCGGGTTGCTCTCATGCTAGCTGACGAAGATAGCTGAACCTTCGGCGTTTAACCAAGCTGCGCTGTCGAGGAACCAAGATGCAGACTAGGCGAGCTGAACAGCAAGAGAGACCGTAGTCACGCATCCTCGGATCGAGCCCGAAAAAGCAATCCTTGCCGCTCATGAACACCGGCACGTGAAACGCTATGCTCAAGAGCACTTAGCTCGAAGAACCCCCTCGCATGCAACTATCGAATCCGGGAAGCTGTCCGATTGGTCGTGCACGACGACGAGCGTACAATGGGTGGATACCAACAAGAACCTGCCCTCCATGCCAACTCCGCCACCTGACGTGATGGGCGATCCGATTGCTCTTCTGGATTGCCTTGAGAAGAACGCTGACGGAATCACCGAGCAGGATTCCAAGGGGACTGCATTTCTTCATGTTGTTCCTATCGGCAAACCCTGCCCCCAGTTGGAAGCCATCTTGGGCATATCGGCCTTGGAGACGGTGTTGTGACTCATATTAGCAAGTCTTCGCTCGACGGAGCGGCGTTTCCGTCAGCGCGGAGTTCGGGAGCACATTGAGGTCATTCGCATTTCCCCATGCATTTGAAAGTGGAGCCTTTGAACTCGTGGGTGAATAAGCCGCCTGCGACGATTCTTTCGGCCATCGCTCTTGCACATCCCTTCTGATCTGTGGAAACGTAAGACGGTAAAGCCGCTGGCTACGATTCACTTCGCTAAGCAAGCGCCAAAGAGGGAAAACAACCGTTTTGGCATCCCTTTTGAGCGGTTCCGGACTTCAAAGCCTTGCCGCTTTTGTCCCCGGGACAAAAATGAAACTGTGGGCTTGCGGTTTCGAAATAGTTTGCGAATTTGTCCCAGGGTTTGTCCCAAACGCGTACGCGAGGACACACGGAGGGATTCGGCGGCAAGGTGGACAAATCGACAACCAAACTAGACCCAATTGGAATGTCGCCACGGCAAATGAACTTGAAAGAGTTGGAATAAGCCGATAGGGCTTTGACCTGCACTTTTGAGTGCCGCACTGTGCCGCTGAGTTTCGTTTCGTACGAGAGTCATGGCAAAGCCGCCAGCGACGGCGGTGAGTAAATACGGCAATTGAGCCTCCGCTCCCGGCGGGACGGAGGCTTTTTCTTCGCCTTTGAGCATCCAACCTATTGGAAAAAGGTCGGAGAGGGAACGGAAGGTTCGGGCGATTTTCTACGCTCGACCTGCTTATTTATAGATTCCGAAAAGAAGCGGAAGTACACAGAAGACGAAATGATAAAGATCGAGAACATCAAGGGGAAGCTGATTTTGCTTGGCGCGGATGATGACAGCTTCTGGGAAGCGGGCAAGTATGTCAGGCGAATGGACCAGAGGCTTAAAGAGCGCCCGCATGAGTGCGAATACGAAGCGGTCGCCTATCGATACGGCACCCATTTCGTATTGCCCGAGTCTATGCTCAGAATGGCATTGCCGGTGGGCTTGAAATTCGTTATGCGCTTCATATTCCGCTCAGCCAAAGAGCATCCGGACGAATGCGAAGCCACCAGAAAAGATGTGGACAGGCGGCTCTCGACAACATTGCACGAGTGGATTGCGGCCTAGCGCCATGGATGTGGTGTGGTTTCCGGCATGCCGGAGAGTTTAACCTTTTCTGCCACAGTGCAGTTCCTTCTCGCAACAACACTCGGAGGCTTCCCGGATATCGGCAGGGCTTCTTCGGGCGCATCACCGGCAGCCCTGCGCAATTCAAGCCTCTAATTCGGTTCTTTTCGCGCTACCAGGTGCGCGCGCCAGCCTTTTTGAGCCTCCATGGCCAGCACGGAAAGGCCGGCTTCTTCGGCCATGGCACGGAACTCGGATCGCTTCAATATGTGCACGTCGCCGTGGCCGGCAAGGCGGGCAAGCGGCAGCTCGAACGTATTCATAAGCCATACGGCGAAATCGTTTGCCGTGTAGTCGCGTAGGATGAGGCGGCCGCCGGGGCGCAGCACGCGCGCGACGCCAGCGAAGAATTTCTCCGGGTTGGGGTAGTGGTGGAAGCTGTTCGAAGACAAGACGGCGTCGAAACTGTTGGCGGGGAAGGGCAAATCCTCTGCGTCGCCGACAACGAACTCGCATCCGTTTAGGCTTTTCGCCTGCGCAACGGCAATCATGTCGGGCGTCAGGTCGAGGCCGACGTAGTGCGCGTCGTGGTATTTTTCATGCAGCAGCTCAATGACCGCGCCCGTTCCGCACCCTACGTCGAGAACGTCGGCGAATGGCTCGCGCTCCAGCTCGGCGAGCATCTGCGGATAGTCATCCTTGCACATCTCGTAGATGCCAGCATGGCCCGATTCGTACACCTTCGCGGCCTTCGTGAATTCCCTGATGGAAAGCTGCTTGTATTCGTCGGCGGTGCGTGCCATGGTGCCTCCTTGGTTGCCAGCAGAACGATAAAAGTAAGTCTAATATAACTTAATCCCGTATCGCAAGCATAAGGGCGCCAAGGCAAGGGGGCTACCAATCAAGGAGAACCATGATTCACCATCCCATCAAGCTGACTTAGCGAAACGAGCGACGCCGCACACTCCGGCTTTTTGGGCTTAGCAATCACCAGTCCGAGCCGATCGAGTAGGCTGTCCAGCCTCCCGGCAGGAGCGTAATTCCTTTTGCCGATTCGTCTCGAGATTGGTTCTTGGGCCGCCTACGACGCAGAGCTTGATACTCCCAAAACCGAAATGAGATTCGAGTTTTAGGAGCAGCTCTTGAAAGGCGATAGACTGAAACGCCGTAATAGATAACGATGTTGGTTTCAAGCGGAACCCAACACCGCTTCTGTATGAGTCTCGCTGCAGAAGGCGATCAATGCCCGCGATGCTTCTGCTTGCGCTTCAGCTTTCGCTGCTCGAAGCGCGCCTCCGCCTCA
>USFK01000067.1 GCA_900553935.1 uncultured Collinsella sp. | reverse complement strand
GGCGCTTTGGTGCAAAAGGTGCCTGGCCCCTTTGTGATGGTTGCGGCGTCTGCGGGCCAAACCATCACAACATTCGATGTTTTTCGGCAAAATCGCGATTTTCATCGAATGTTGTGACGATTTCTTACCGCTCTACGGCACGATCCAAGTGATTACGTCCAAACAGCAGCAACGCCGCGGGAACCGCCGTCACGACCATACCCGCCCCTAGGAGCGTCTGCTGCACGCCAAATGTTGCCGCCAGCCACGGTGCAACCGCCAGAGGGGCCACGCCGGCGAACATATTGCCAAAGCCCATGACCGAGTTGACGCGACCGAGCTGCTCGAGCGGAGCCGTCGTTTGCACGATGGTGTTGTGGAGCGGGTTGACGACACCCCAGGCTATGCCCAAGGCAATCTGGCCGACAAGAGCCACGCCCACGTACGGCGTCCCCACATAGAGCAGACTTCCCAGGCCTACAGACATAAGCGCCACGAGCAGCGTTTTAAGGTTGACCAGGTGCGGCGGCAAGCGGAGCGCGAGCACGGCACCCAGCACCGCGCCGACACCGCAGGCAGACGAGAGCCAGCCCATCCACTCAACGCCAACGTGCAGAACATCGCGATAGAAAAACGACTCGAGCGGATCGAAGGCTCCGTAGCCAAAGTTCGAAAGAAAAATGATGCAAAACAGCAGGGTGAGGACGCTATTGGTAAAGACCGTCTTGATGCTAGTCGCGAGGGTGACACGGGAGGATGCGCTGGGGTTGGAGCTTTGTCCCGCACGCTCCCCTTCCTCTGCCGAATCGGCATCCGCATCCCCGGCGACATGGCTGGTCTGCGGCCTAAAGCCCCAGCCGGCGACGAGCGCCAGCACGGTAAAGAGCATCATGAGCACAAACACCGCGCGCGACGACGCAGTCGCCGCGACAAAGCCGCCCAGCGTGGGGCCAACGATGATACTCACGTTTGAGAACATGGCGATGGCGGAGTTGATGTCTTTGAGCTCGACAGGATCGTCGGTGAGGTAGGCCGGATAGGATGTGGCAATGGGCTGGGCGAATCCCATCACAAAGCCCAGAAACACCGCGCCGAGCAGGACGACGCCGGTCGCGCTACCAAAGGCGATGATTGCCGCGCCAGTTGCGAGAGCGCCGATGGTGCTCAGCAAGAAATGACGGCGCGGACCCCAGGCGTCGAGCTCCGCGCCACCCGCAAAGGATCCCAGGATCACAAAGACGTTCATAAACAGGACGGCCAGCGATGTCGCGACGACCGAGGCGTCATCCGCATAGGTGAGCGTTCCGATGACGCCGATAAAATAACTGGTCTGAAACCCGGTGTAGATGAGGAAGCGTATTGCCACCAGGCGCTTGGCCTGCACGGACAGCGACGATTGAGGCTTTGAGAAAAGAGAGGCGAGCATGGAGACTCCTTGTTTCATACGAATGCGGACGGCGGGCATTCACCACCGTCTGTCAAATCAATCTATCCGCATGAAACGTTAAGGACGCATCAAGCCCCTTTTCTCCGTTTTTCGCCCGTCATGAACTACTTGGTAGATTGTAAGGCATGTCCCACGCATCTACCAAAGAAAAAACCACCACAAAGGTGCCTGACCCCTTTGTGGTGGTTGCGACGTTTACGCTGGTTGAGACTTGGCTAGGCCAGGTCGGCGCCGTTGGACTCGATGACCTTCTTGTACCAGAAGAAGCTGTCCTTGCGGCTGCGGGCGAGCGTGCCGTTGCCGTCGTTGTCCTTGTCGACGTAAATGAAGCCGTAACGCTTCTTCATCTCGCCGGTCGAGGCGCTCACCAAATCGATGCAGCCCCACATGGTGTAGCCCATCAGGTCCACGCCGTCCTCGATGGCAATCTCCATCTGCTTGATATGCTCGCGCAGGTAATCGATGCGGTAGCTGTCGTGAATCGAACCGTCCGCCTCGACCTCGTCCACCGCGCCCAGGCCGTTCTCGACAATCATCAGCGGCACCTGGTAGCGGTCGTAGACCTCCTCCAGGTAGTAGCGCAGGCCCTCGGGGTCGATCGCCCAACCCCAATCGCTCTTCTTGAGATACTCGTTGCCGGCGCCACCAAAAATGTTGCCTTGCTCCAGCAGCACCGGGTCGGCCGTGGCGGTGGCGCTCATGTAGTAGCTAAAGCTGTAGAAGTCGACCTTGCCGGCGGCCAGCGTGGCGGCGTCCTCGGGCGAAACCTCCACGTGCACGCCTTCGCGGAGCCACACGCTGGGCGCCCACGAGGGATACGCACCGCGCACCTGCACGTCGCCGCAGTAGAAGTTCATCTCGCGCTGCTGCTTTTGTGCGGCCAGAACGTCTGCCGGGTTGCACGTGTGCGGATAGCAAGCGTTGCCGGCGATCATGCAGCCGATATTGTTCTGTGGGTCGATCTGATGGCCCATGGAGACGCACTTGGCGCTCGCCAGGAACTGATGGTGCAGGGCATCGAAGCGCGCCTGCGGATCATCCCATTCGCAATTGCCAAAGGTCATGGGCGTGTCAGTTGCCTCGGGCACCATGCCGCCGCCCATCACGCCGCCAAAGCCGCCCATGAGCAGGCAATTGATTTCGTTAAAGGTGAGCCAGTAGCGCACCAGCCCCTTGTACTCGGTCATGACGGTACGGGCGTAGTTGAGATAGAAATCGATGAGCTTGGGGTTCTTCCAGCCGCCGTAGTTTTTGGACAGGCCATAGGGCAGCTCGTAGTGGCTGAGGGTGACCATGGGTTCGATGCCCTGCTCCTGACAGGCCTGGAACACGCGGCGGTAGAACTCGATGCCGGCCTGGTTGGGCTCGGCCTCATCGCCGTTGGGGAAGATGCGGCTCCAGTTGATGGACATGCGGTAGCACTTAAAGCCCATCTCGCCAAAGAGCTTGATGTCGTCAAGATAATGATGGTACATATCCACGGCCTCGTGGCTGGGATAGTGGTACTGGGGCAGAATGCCGTCGGTGATGTGGCGCGGCTCGGAGACCGTGCCGCCCGTCATGATGTCGGGAACGCCGAGGCCCTTGCCATCCTCGTTGTATCCACCTTCGCACTGATTGGCGGCAGTGGCGCCGCCCCACAGAAATCCATCGGGAAAAGCCATGTTGGCTCCTTTCGTACGTGTTGGGGGTGGTTGCGCGGACGTCGAAGCGGCGTCCGCAGGGAAATTTGCGTCCGGAGCGAGGCCCGCGCAGGAACCGCCGCCACGAAACCGGCCTATCTACTACTTTTTACCGCAAACCCCTGACCACACCGCAATTGCCAAAAATAAAACCGCAGGTAGACGGCTTGGCGATTTTTGGTAAACCGCCGTATGGTTGGCCACTACCGTTAAAAGGTAGTAGATAGGCCAGTTTCGTGGCGAGGCCTCTATCGACGCCTGTGCGGGACCCCTCGTCCATTTGGAAAAAGCCGGCGGGGCGCTCCCCCGCCGGCTTGGTACCGAGTCTTTGTCGTTTGGGCTACTTGGCAGCCTCGGGCTTGTAGGTGGCAAACTCGATCGCAAAGCCCACGGCGGCACCCACGAGCGAGGCAACGATAGCCCAGATCATGTGGTTGATGCCGTTAACACCGGAGGGATCGATGAAGGACAGCCAGTTGAAGACGCCCAGACCACCGGACATGTACACCACGGCGCCGGAGATACCGATGATGAGGCCGCCCACGGCAGAACCGATGCTGGCGTTGATGAAGGCCTTCTTATCGGGCAGGGCGACACCGTAGATAGCGGGCTCGGTGACGCCAAAGAAGAAGGCGGAGATCATGGCCGGCAGCGCGATGCCGCGGAACTTCTCGTCCTTGTTCTTGAGATACATGGCAAAGAGCACGGCGCCCAGCGAGAAGGAGTGGGCGATAACGGAGCCCAGGATGTAGTCGTGGCCCAGAGTGGACAGGTTGACCAGCGCGATGGGCACGAGCGACCAGTGGAAGCCAAAGATGACCAGGCACATCCAGAAGGCACCGACGAGGGTGCAGCCCAAGAGGGAGCCGATCATGGGCAGGCCAAACAGCAGTGCGAAGAACTCACCGAGCAGGTTGGTGATGAGCGTGGCGATGGGGCCAATGACCAGGTAGCCAAGGGTGACGGTGACAGTGACGACGATCAGCGGGGTGAAGAACATCTTCATAGAAGCGGGCATCCACTTCTTAACCCAGTGCTCGAGGGTCGAGCCAAACCAGACCATGAGAAGGATGGGGATAACGGAGCTGGTGTAACCCGAGGCAGGCATGATGAGCGGCAGGCCCAGGAACGTGGTGTACCAAGAGAAGGTACCGGCAAAGCCGAGCTCGACGGAGCCGACAACCTCGCCCGAGGTCAGGGCAACCATGGTGGGGTACACCAGAGCAAAGGCGATGGCCATGCCGTTGAACTCGCTCATCTTGAACTTCTTGGCCGCGGTGTAGCCAAGCACCACGGGCAGGAAGTAGAACATGCCGTCGGCGACGGTGTAGAGCAGCGTATAGGCGCCGTCGTTGGCAAAGCTCGGGACCAGGAAGGTAGCGAGCGCCAGCAGGCCCTTCATGATACCGGCGGCGGCGAAGGTGCCGAGCATGGGGGCGAAGATGCCCGAGATGAGGTCGATGATCACATCGGTAGCGCTCTTGGGAGCGGCCTCGTCGTCATCGGCGTCGACGGCGCCGCCGTCGCTAAAACCGCCGGCCTTGAGGACGGCATCGTAGACGTCCTCGACGATGTTGCCCACAACAACCTGGTACTGGCCGTTGGCGCGCATGACCTTGATGACGTTGGGCAGCTGAGAGATTGCCTCGTCGTTGGCCTTCGACTCGTCCTTGAGCTTAAAACGAACGCGGGTAATGCAGTGCGCCACGCACTTGACGTTGGACTTACCGCCAACCAGCTCTACGATCTGGGAAGCAAGATCGTCGTATTTACCTGCCATGATCTGTCCTCTCTTTTCCAAATTTCGACAAAAATATCCCCTACCGCGAGCCGGTACCTTGCCCGCAGTTAGAAACCAAAAAGAATTGTTGCGATTGCCGCCGGGCTGGCGGCTTTACTCACTCGGTCTGCGAAGCCGATCGCAGACGGTTGATATGCATCATCAGATACAAGAGTTCCTCGTCCGAGCAGCTCTGCTTGAACTCTTTCTCGAACACGCGGTTGATGGCGTATGCGCACTGGTAGGCCTCGGGAAAATCGCGGGCGGCCTGCATAAACAGCGAGGAGTTCTCGGTCTGCGTGCACTTACCCTTGCAGAGGCGGCGAACCAAAAAGCGCAGGTGCGCAAGAAAGCGAATGTAGCAGTACGACGCCGTGTCGAGCGAGCAGCCAAGCTGCTTTTCCACGGAATGGGTCACCTCGTCGAGCACGCGGGTGCTCTTCATGATGAAGTCCATGTCCTTGGCGCGGCCCATGCCATCGACCTCGGCGTTAACGATGTGGAGCGCGATGCTCGTGGCCTCGTTCTGACCCAGCTTGGCGCCGGTGTGCTTTTGCACGATGGCGAGCGCGGCCTGGCCGATCTCGAGCTCGCGCGGGTAGATGAAGGCTACCTCGTGCTCGAGCGGGTTGGGAGCGCTGAGCTGGTCGTCGTCGCGCTGGACGGCAAACTGCAGGTGATCAGCCAGGATAAAGGGCAGGCCACCGGATAGCTTGCAGCCAAGCTGCTGCGACGCGAAGCAGGCAATGTCGCTCGCGGCGAGCAGGACGTCGTCGGGAAGGGTGCCCACCATATCCTGCAGGCTCTCGGGAACGTTATAGAATTTGCGCTGGATAAGGGACTCATCGGCAAGCTCGTAGGGCATCTCGTGAAAACCGATGCCCTTGCCAAAGACAACAACCTCTCGGCCGTCATCGCTGGCGGCAAGAGCAACGTTATTGTTGATCTTCTTTAAAATGAGCATGAAAAAACTCCTCGGACATCGGCGCTAGACGACGGGGCGATATTCCTCGTCTTCTATTATGCGCAAGTGATGCCTCCCGAGGAGTAACAAACTTGTGAGCACGTGGGCGATTGTAGGATGAAACTTGCATGCGGCGTAAGCCCCATTGGCGCGAAAGTCCGCCGAACGGTAGGAAATCGCCCGTAAACGGCAAAACCACCGCAAAGGTGCCTGGCCCCTTTGCAGTGGTTTTGGCTGATGCCCCGATGCTACTCGCGCGGGGTGCCGTAGGGGTTGTACAAATCTGCGAGAGTGAATGTGCTAGTAGAGGGATCAAAGTCGAGCTCGAGTACACAGCAGTTGCCGATACGGTTCTTCATCTTGAGCGGTTCCACGCCCACGCCGCGCATGACCTGAGCCGCTGCGGCGCCATGGCTCATGCACAACACGCTCTCATGTCCAGGGCGCTGCATGAGCTCGGTGATGGTCGCCATGATGCGCTCGCGAAACTCGTCTTCGCCCTCGCCGTCATACTGCTTGTAAAAATCGCCGTACGGCAGGCGCGGATTCAAATCCTCGCTCGCGCCCTCAAACTTGCCAAAGTTCCACTCCTTAAGGCCCTTGACGCGCTCGTAAGGCTGACCGGGAAACGCAAGTTCAAGCGTGTCGCACGCACGCTCGGACGTCGAACTGTACGCATGGTCAAACGTAAGGCCACGCCCTCGCAGGGTCGCACCGACAGTTTTAGCCTGCTCGATTCCCAGCTCGGTAAGCGGCGAGTCACACCAGCCCTGCTTGCGACGAAGCAAGTTAAAGAGCGTTTGACCGTGACGCATAAAGTACAGTTTTGACATGAGGCCTCCGTGATCGCAATCGTTTTCAGCGATTATTACACCTCGAGGTAGGTTTAAGTCAAAGGCTCTTTGATCAAAACCACCACAAAGGTGCCTGGCCCCTTTGTGGTGGAAATGGCGTTTGCCCAGATAAAACCTGCCAAAACAAACCTGTCCCTTTTTGGCAGGTTTTAGGCCAGATGGTCTTGGATGAGGTCGCAGATGGCTCGGGCGTCGTTGATGTTGATGGCTCGGGTCGCAAAGCCGGCGTCGAAGGCCTGACGCGCCAGGGCTTCGTTGCAGGCAAGGGCCAGCGTGTGACCGTCGACCAGGTCGAGCGAGCTCTTGCCGCGCAGACGGTCGACACCGGAGCGCGCGACCACGATGTTGTCGAAGCCCTCGGTCTTGTAGCCCTCGATGATCACCACGTCGACATCGTTGTAACGCGACAGCAGCTCGCGCGCGGGCATCTCGTCCTCCTCGCGCGTGTCGGCGTACTCCGCCCAGCGCGTGGCGCAGATGAGCCCCACGTGCTTGGATCCGGCTTGGTGATGGCGCCAGGTGTCCTTTGCGGGCACGTCGATATCAAAGCCGTGATGCCCGTGATGCTTGAGCGAACCCACGCGCAGGCCGCGGCGGGTGAGCTCGGCGATAACCTTCTCGACGAGCGTGGTCTTGCCCGAGTTTTGGTAGCCGATAAACGCGATCGCAGGGACAGCCGGAGTGGGAGCTGCGGGCGCGACGGCGACGGGTGCGCTTGCGGGCGCGGCACCGTCAGCGGCCAAAAGTTGCAGCCAAAGCGACTTCCATTCACCTTTCTTGCTCCA
>USFK01000066.1 GCA_900553935.1 uncultured Collinsella sp. | reverse complement strand
GAGACCTTTGCCATCACGGTGGGGCAGGCGCTCGCCCTGGGTGCCCCACTTGCCGAGACGCTGGCCGCTCAAAGTCGCGAGATCCGTGCGGCTCATCGCGCCGCGGTCGAGCGCGAGATCGAGCGTGCGCCCGTCAAGCTGCTGATTCCCACCGGCACGCTCATCTTGCCGGCGTTGCTTCTGTCCATATTGGGCCCGCTGCTGGGAGCAGGCGGGATGATGTAGGGAGGAATACATGAACACGATGGTCGAAGTTGCTGACAAGGCTTGGAGCTGGGCTTTTTGCCGGGCGATTCACACTCGCCAGCATGCCAAGGAGCTGTTGCAGGAGGAGAGCGCGCAGGGTACCACCGAGTACGCCATTTTGGTGGGCGTACTTGTGGTGATCGCGATTATTGCCATCGTTGCATTTAAAGGCAAGGTTAAAGAGCTATGGGATGCGATCAGCGAGGGCATCAACAGCCTGTAGAGGGCGAGCGCCCCGTCGGGGTGCTGCTGGTGTTTGCTTGCCTGACCGTGGCGATAGCGGCGGTGCTTTGGGGGCTTAACGCCGCGCGGCAGCAGCGTCCTGGGACCGCCTTCGATTCGGGCTCAGATTCGGCGGTGGCGTCTCAAGAAGATGAGATGCGAGATGCGGACGATTCGGATGTCGCTGTCACGGCGCAAACCTTTCTGCGGACGCTCGACAAGCGGTCTGACACTGTGACGGATTCGCCTGAGGGCAACGCGATTGCGGTCCGGCTTGCATGGTCCGAGGACCGACCGATGACCGAAGCGGCGGCGGATATGCTGCGTGCCTATCGCGAGGTACCCACGGCACAACTTGCTCTGAGCGGCTATCTCGACATCAAGGGCAACGTGTGGGGCGCTATCGTGCGTGACGGACGCGGCTGGGTCGATATGGTGACGGTTGCCGCGGATACTGGCGATGCTTCGTGTCGTCTGCGCGCCGTGCGCCTGGTCCCGCAAACAATAAGCTCAAAGGAGGGGTCGTGAAATGCATGGCGTTCTGCGTGAGGAGGTTGCCCAAGCGACTGTGGAATACGCCATCGTCACGGTGGCGCTGTTATCGATCGTGCTGGCGATTGCGGGACTTTGGCGTGCTGGCACCGATGGGCGCTTGGCGGCGCTGGTTGAGCGGGCGGCATCCCATGGCGTTGCCTCGATGTCGGTTATCGACGCCGCTGCGGGCGCTAAGGACATCGCGTTGTATTGATATCGCGTGCGAGGACCGGGCGCAGTCTACGGTCGAGGCCGCTTTTTTGCTGCCGACGTTTCTGACGCTCATCCTTCTCGCACTGCAACCGGTGTGCCTGCTCTATACGCGCGCGGTCATGGAGTCTGCCGCCGCCGAGACCGCGCGGCTCATGACCACGACGACGGCGGAGGACGACGATCTTAAGGAGTTCACCCGCCGCCGGCTTGCCGCAGTGCCCAACGTTTCGATTTTTCATGCCGGCGGGCCGCTGTCGTGGGATATCGAGCTTGGCCGGGCCGGTGCGGGTGGCGTCTCGTCCGTGTCCGTTTCCGGCGAGGTCAAGCCGTTGCCCGTGATCGGTGCGTTTGCGCAGGCTATGGGTGGTACCGCCGAGGGCGGCTACGTTGAGCTCAAGGTCGATGTCTCGTATCAATCGCGTCCCGAATGGCTGGAGGGAGATTATGATTCGTGGATTGCTGCATGGGATTAAGCGTTTCTGGTCTAGACGCGTTTTGACGCACCGTCCGAGCCGCCATCGCAAGCGAGGCGGCTTTATGGGTCGAGCCGGTGTCGATCTGTTTATCGAAGACGGCGCCTATACCACGCTTTCTTCTGCCGTGGTCATCCTAGTGGTGCTCACATTGTTGTTTTCGTCGACCGCGGCGATATGGAGCATGTCGCGTGCCGGGGATACCCAGGTGGCGGCTGATAGCGGCGCGCTGGCGGGTGCCAACGTAGTGTCGTCCTATCACACGGCTGCCACGGTGGTTGATGCGAGCATCTTGAGTCTGGGGCTGGCGGGGTTTGCCACGATCGGGACGGGCCTGGTCGCCATCCTCATCCCGGGTGCCGAGCCGGTTGCCGGCAATATGGTCGACACCGGGATTGAGATCATTAAAACGCGCAACAAGTTTGCCAAAAGCGCATCGGAAGGCTTACAGAAAATCGAGACGGCCCTGCCGTATCTGATCGCCGCGCGTGCCACGCAGGCGGTGTCGGCGCAGGATACCGATAGTGTGACCTATACCGGTACGGCGCTTGCCGTGCCCGGGACATCCGAGTCTGACTTCGCTGCGCTCGAGGGGTCCGAGATCTCGACCGATACCATTAAAGACACATCAGATGATTTAGAGGGTGCGGCCGAGGAGCTGCGGAAGGCTTCTGAGGACACGGCGAAGGCTAAAGAGCGTGCTTGGCTGGTGGATTGTGGTGGGTCTGACAAGGGCTCGGTCGGCAGCTGTTCTTGCATGTGGGAGCGTGCGAAAAGCCTAACGGATCTCTCCGGTGTTCAAAATCCGCATTACTCATCGAGCGTTACGTGGGAGCCCCAAGTTGCCCTTGATCGCGCGAAGGACTACTACCATTGGCGTCTGACAAATGAGAAGCCCCACGGCTCGAGTGTCGAGATGAAGGCAGAGTCTGCGGCGCGTAAGGCGTTTTATACCTATGCGAGCGCGGAGGTCGATCGGGCACATATAACCGAGAACGGAGACAGGGTCTCCTCCTATATTCCGCTGCTGCCGCGCAACTCTGATGAGGTTCGGGCGACGGAACTCTATACCGATGCGGTGTGGCCGACGAGCGTGAACGATGACAAGGCGTATCTGCATTACGGGACGACCTGCCCTAACTATAAGAAAGGGACGCCGAGCGGATTTGCTTCGGTTGCCGATTACGATGGACAGGATAAATGCAGCAAATGCCATTTTGGCGTTTTGTCGCTTGGTGCCGTTGCGGCGCCTTCAACCTCTATCGAAAACGGCTTCGAGTATCACTTTGACAAGTTTAAAGACGCCCTGGAGGACTACGTCGACTGTCGCAACAAGGAGCTCGAGCTCGAGCGTCAGACCGAGGACGAAGCCGACCGTGCGGGCAATGCGTTTGACCAGGCCATTAAAGCGCTTTCGGGCGAGCGTCCGCGTATCGCTCCGCCCGGTCGCAACGGCGTGGTTGCCTTTGCGGTTTCGGGTGCCATCTCGAGCCCCGATGAACTCAACTCTTCGTTTAACACGGCAGTCAGGCTTGGCGATCGCGGTGCCATCTCTGCCGCGGTGCTGGCGCCCGATGAGGCGACGGCGCAAAACAACGTGCTTTCGCGATTTTTCTCGACATTGAAGGAACGCTCGGGCGGCGTTGCCGGTGTGCTCGACGGCGTCATGGATGTTTGGGGACGGCTGCTTGTGGGATACGGTGATATCCAAGGTTCGGCCGACGAACTTATGGGCGAGATGATTAAAGGCCTAGGAGGGGGCAGCGGCGCGTTGGGCTCCATCGCATCGTGGCTCGGCGATACCGTTTCGGCGTCCGTGGCGGCGCTGGGTTTGGAACCGTGCGACTTGCGCCTGCGAAAGCCAGTGCTGACCGATTCCGCCAACGTCATTAAGAGCCCGGGGTCTGACATTGCTGGTTTCTCTCAAGCGCAAGACAAGCTGCGAAGTATTCCGTTGGGCGTGACCGATCCCAAGGCGCTTTGCGAGGCGTTGGAATATCAAGTCGAACGCACCATCAGCGGCACGACGTTCACGCTTGCGGAGATTCCTCTGCCCGGCGGCGGCTCCATCCCGCTCACCGTCGATGTCGCCACGCTGGTTGGCGCTCTGGGCGGTGGGTCGTAATGAGTATCCGCATGCGTCTGCGCGAGGAGCGCGCCCAAGCGACGGTGGAGATGGCAGTGGTTACGCCCGTTTTGCTGGTGCTGGCACTCATCGTGTACAACGTCATGATCTATGCCAGCGCTGTCGCGCGCTTCGACCGCGTGGTGCCCGACATCGTGTTGGCGCACGCCGTGGCGTCGGAGGGGGAGGGCGACGAAAGCTCTGTCGATGCCTCGGCGACGGTCCAGACTCAAATTCTGAATGCCATGGAAGGCTATGACTTGCAGATCGAAGTGTCGAGCGAGCAAGGCGCGGAGGCATCGGATGGTGGCCTGCTCTCCCTATCCGGTACGTTTAGGACCTACACCTGCACCATGCACTATGAGCCGTGGCCGACTTCTCTCAGCATCGCTGGCGTTCCGCTGGGGGCGCCGACAACGTTGTCGCACGAGCGCGCGGTGACGGTCGATCCATGGCGCCCGGGGGTGGTCATGTGACCGCGGTCTCGTCCTACATCGCCTACGCACGGGCACTCAATAGGCTGGGTTGGACGCCGGCGGAGTTTGTGGTGGCGGAGTCGTTTGTCGTGCGCCTGCGCGGCATGCTGGGACGGCATCCGGTTGCCGCCAACGGCTTGCCGCTCGTCATGGCGTTTCCACGCTGCTCTTCGGTCCACACGTGTTTTATGGCCTATCCCATCGACATCGCCTTTATCGATGCACGTGGCTATGTCCTCGTATGCTACGAAAACGTACGTCCCCGGCGTATGTGCTCCTGCCCCGGCGCCTGGGCCGTACTAGAGCGTCCTTCAATCATTGTTTCGACCCCTGCTCTCCAACGCGTGCCGGCTTAAGAATTGGCGACAGCGGACTTTCGTCATACGAAATTGGGTAAGATGGAGGAGAAGATGCATGGATGTTGAGATCCATCCCAACGCTAAAAAGCACCTGACAGAACAGCAGGTGCTTAGCGCTTGGCTTGCGGTTACTGAGTGCATTTGTCGCGAGTCGAAGGACGAGCCGCCGAGATGGCTTGCGATTGGATGGCTCCCAGACGGACGAAGCGTGGAGCTTGTCGCGGTCGAGCTTCTCCGTGGGTGGCTTATCATTCATGCCTTGTCTCCAGTCCAGAAGAAATTTTGGCAGGAGATTGAACAGGCTCGGCAAAGGGGTCGATGATGGGCAAGACGTATACGGCCGCTAATGGTCAGGTTGTAACGGATGAAATGATTGACGCGTGGTGCGAGTCGTACGAGCGCGGAGAGTTTCCGGATGGCGAACATACCGTTGGTGGGATCGTGCATGGACGGCCCCTGCTCTCAGGTGAGGGGACGGCAACGTTGTCGGTCAAGATTCCTCTGGGAATGAAGGAGGCCATTCGTCGACGGGCGGCTGCCGAGGGGATGACGCCAAGTGAGTTTGCCCGTGCGGCTCTGAGCGAAAAACTTCTTGCTGCCGGCTGATGTCTCTGACGTGCCGATTTATAGAACCGAGGCTGTGCTCAAAAACTTTTTTAAAATTCTCGGTTGACCGGAACGCGTCCTTGGTTATACTAATCAAGCCTTGAAACAAGGCACACCTCAAATGGCTGGGTAGCTCAGTTGGTAGAGCAGAGGACTGAAAATCCTCGTGTCAGGGGTTCGATTCCCTTCCCCGCCACCTTGAATTGACTAGGACCTCTGCAAAGGGGTCCTTTTCTTTTATGTAGGGTTCTGCGGAAACTGCGTCCCAGAATAAGGGCTCAGAACGGGACACACTTTCCGGTGCCTGCCTCCGGCGCGCGTACACACCTCGTCGCACCATTCCGAGCCCGCCCGCCCCAGACATTCCTCCCACTTTCGCGTCACTTTACAGACCGTTCGGTCGCCTGTCCGCACACGCGGGTATACTCAAAACAATACTTATCCTATGCAATACGATGCGGGTTCGACCTGCATGATCCGAAGGGGGCAGTGATGGAAAGGATACTCGGCGTTAATCTCTCTGGCTGGTTTATTCCCGAGCCTTGGGTGACCCCGTCGCTGTACGCGGCGACCGGTGCATCCAACGCGGCTGAGCTACAGGAGGCCATGGGTACCGCCGCCTATAACGAGCGCATGCGCCGCCATTACGAGACGTTTGTGAGCGAGGACGATTTTCGCCGCATGGCGCAGATCGGTCTCAATGCCGTGCGTCTGCCGGTGCCCTGGTATGCCTTTGGCTCACAGGAGTCCGATGCCTCCTACATATCGGTTGTCGATTACATCGACCGCGCAATTGAGTGGGCTGCCAAGTACGACATCCGCGTGCTGCTCGATCTGGCAACCGTGCCCGGTGGCCAGGGCGATTCCAACGATTCGCCCACCACGCCGGAGGCTGTTGCCGAGTGGCATTCGTCCACCAACGGCCGTCATGTCGCACTCGACGTGCTCGAGCGCTTGGCCGATCGCTATGGCGAGGCCGAGAGCCTGCTGGGCATTGAGCTGCTGGACACGCCGCAGATGAGCGTTCGCAAGAGCCTCTTCACCATGACGGATGGCATTCCTGCTCACTACCTGCGCAATTTCTATCGCGATGCCTACGAGCTCGTCCGTTCGTATATGCCCGAGGATAAGATCGTCGTCTTCTCGTCGTCGGGGCATCCCAGCGAGTGGAAGCATTTTATGCGCGGCGCCAAGTACAAGAACGTCTACATGGATCTTCACCTGTACCATTACCGCGACGAGTATGCGCTCGACATCACGAGCCCTCGCGGGCTGACGACGGCGATTTCGCGTAACAAGCGCGAGCTTAAAGAAGCGATTTCGACTGGGTTCCCCGTGCTGGTGGGCGAATGGTCGGGCGCGGCGATCTTTGCCAACTCGTCGGTTACGCCCGAGGGCCGCAATGCCTACGAGCGCGTGTTTATCGCCAACCAGCTGGCTTCGTTTGCGCCGGCTGCCGGTTGGTTCTTCCAAACGTGGAAGACCGAGAAGCGCATTGCAGCATGGGACGCCCGCGCGGCGCTCGGTACGCTCGAGCGCGGCATGATTGAATAGGTTGATATGACGCAAAACAGCGCCCATACGGGCAAACTCTATGTGGTCGGCACGCCCATCGGCAACCTGGGCGACCTGTCCCCGCGCGTTGGTGAGGCCTTTGCCGCTGCTGATGCCATCTGCTGCGAAGACACGCGTGTGACGTCAAAGCTACTGATGCACCTGGGCATTTCCAAGCCGCTTGTCCGTTGCGACGAGAATGTGATCGCCAGCCGCGCCGCCGGCCTGGTCGACCGTCTGCTGGCGGGGGAGACCCTCGCTTTTGCCTCGGACGCCGGCATGCCGAGCGTGTCCGATCCCGGCCAGGCGCTGGTCGAGGCGGCGCGTGAGGCCGATGTGCCCGTCGAAGTTATTCCCGGGCCCTCTGCTTGCGTCACGGCGCTCGTTTCGTCCGGTATTCCCTGCGAGCATTTTTTCTTCGAGGGCTTTTTGGGCCGAAAGCACGGCGACCGCGTGCGCCGTTTGCAGCGCCTTGCCGTGGTGCCCGGCGCACTCACCTTCTACGAGTCTCCACATCGCATCGTGGCGACGCTCGAGGCCGTGACGGAGGTCTTTCCCCAGCGTGAGGTTGCCGTCTGCCGCGAACTCACCAAGCTGCACGAGGAGGTCTTGCGCGGGCCCGCTGCCCAGCTTGCCGAGGAGCTGCGTGCTCGCGGCGAGGTAAAGGGCGAGATCGCGCTGGTCATCGCGCCGCCGAGCGAGG